>NZ_JAMPJZ010000017.1:0-79758 GCF_039961835.1 Trichocoleus sp. ST-U1 | reverse complement strand
AACCAACGTGATGGATGAAGACCCAGAGACGGGTTATGTACGCCACAATCCTGAGCGGCTGGCACGGGTGTTGCTGAGGTGGTATAGTCGCGCCCAGGCAGTAGAGTTTTGAGTTTTGAGTTTTGAGTAATTTGGAGTCAATTGTCATTTCTCTTGCCGATGCCGGGGCGACGCGATCGCTTAGGATTGCTCTCAGTCAATCCCTCCGCGCTGGTAGTGTACTTTTAAGCGTTTTAAATTTTGAGTTTTGAGTAATTTGGAGTCAATTGTCATTTCTCTTGCCGATGCGGCGGCGACGCGATCGCTAGGGATTGCACTCGGTCAATCCCTCCCCGCCGGTAATGTACTTTTATTAGAAGGCGACTTGGGCGCTGGCAAAACCACGCTGGTGCAAGGCATTGGCGAGGGTTTGGGCATTACCGAGCCGATTGTGAGTCCCACCTTCACTCTGATTAACGAGTACGCACAAGGACGCCTCCCCCTGTATCATCTGGATTTATACCGCTTGCAGCCAGAAGAAGTCGAAGCTTTGAATTTAGAAACCTACTGGGAAGGATTCGAGGTGCCCCTGGGAATTGTGGCGATAGAGTGGGCAGAACGGTTGCCATATCAGCCGCCCAGCTTTTTAAGCGTCCATCTAACCTACTGTGCGAATAATGGTCGCCAAGCCAACCTGATTCCCGTCGGTGGGTTTGATGTTAAGTCAATAAAATTTTAAACACAAAGGTTCGCTCTCGTTTAGAGACTGATTTATCGCGTCTTTCCTTTGCGTACCTTTGCGCTTACCTTGGCGTACCGAGAGCGTTTAATTATTCGTTAAATGTCAAGGCTTCACCCCGCACTTCTAGATTCAGCTTCCCCCGCTCATAAACAACCTGACCGCCAGCAATGGTGAATGAACAGGCTATCCCGTCAAAATCCAGCCTTCAAAGGGACTCCAGCCGCATTTGGTGAACAATTCTTCGCGCAATACTGGACGATAATTGTCCAAATCTACAAGAACTCAATCGGCATCATAACCGGGAGCGATCGCACCTTTTTTGGGAATCTGATACGCCTTAGCGACAGCCGCAGACATCCAGTTCGCAAGGGCAACACTACAGCGTCCTTGCATGGCTGAAGTCAGCATCAGGGGCAGACATCTCTCAACTCCAGGCATTCCAGAAGGGGTATTGGGGTATTCTTGGGCTTTTTCTTCGAGGGTATGGGGGGTACGATCGGTGGCGATAAAATCAATGAAGCCATCGAGTAGCGCTTGCCAAAGAACTTCGTTGTCGTGGGGCGATCGCAATGGCGGATTCATCTGCGCCAGAATGCCAATTTTCTCATAAGCACTGGTGTTCAGCAGCAAGTGTTGCGGCGTCACTTCTGCTTTCACTCAGCTCGGTTTATCTTGACGTAATAAATCGGCTTCTTGGGCTGTGGACAGATGTAAAATATGCAAGCGTCGCTGATACTTTTTAGATAAATAGAGCGCCAATTCGGTAGCTCAAAGAGCGGCTTGATTATCCTGAATTTGAGAGTGAATGGCTGGATCGTGAATTCCAGCAAATTCTTGTCGTCGCTGGTTTATCCGAGCTTGGTCTTCTGCGTGAACGGCAATTAAGCGATTTCCCTTTGCAAAAATAGACTCCAATACCGTATCTCGATCCACCAGTAATTGACCGTGCATCGACCCCATAAAAATTTTGATTCCACAGGTGGATGCGCCTTTAGAAGATCCGGCAGATTTGCTCCGGTTGCCCCAATAAAAAAGCCATAATTAACTAAGCACTTCTGGGCACCTCGTCGCAACTTATCATCGAGAGCCGCCTGGGTAGTTGTCAGAGGGCGAGTATTGGGCATTTCCAGAAACGACGTTACCCCGCCTTTAGCACAAGCACAACTCGCCGCGAACAAATTTTTTTGTGTTCGAGTCCCGGTTCTCGGAAGTGTACCTGCGGATCGATGACTCCCGGCAACAAAGTCAGACCTTGAACGTCTATCTCTTTATCCACTAGTAGACTATCAGATGCTAGGATTTCCAGATGCTAGGATTTTAGTGCAACCCGGACAATTTCCCGACCCAAGGTTTGCACCTCCCCAACCAAAAATTCACCCGTAGGCAGGAGAATTCGAGCATTGCGAATCAACAGAGAGGGGACAGAAAACATGGTAATCAGTTGTTGATGCAGTAGTTAAGTGTGAGCGACAATTGTATGGTGCGATCGCGCTTTGTCGTAAGATGGCACTTTTCTAAACTGACCATCCAGCAACCGGGTAAACGACAGAAGCTAAATATCTGTAATATTAGCCGGATATATTTAGACAAAATTTGTACACAATATATATAGCGAATCATCCGTCTTCCTTAAAATAAATAATTACCTAGGGAATCAATTTCATTCATTTGCTTGAGTGATTAACCGTTTATGACTGACGTGCAGAATCAACAACCTGACCTCAACCCCCAACCAAAAGCCGAAAATCCTTTCATAGAGGGAATAAAAACGATTGGCTTGAGCGCCATTCTGGCCTTTGGAATTCGCTCTTTTGTGGCGGAAGCACGCTACATTCCTTCGGGTTCAATGCTGCCTACACTACAAATCAATGACCGTCTGATTATAGACAAGGTTAGTTACAACTTCCGATCTCCGCAGCGGGGCGACATTGTGGTGTTTGCGCCGACCGAAGCGCTAGAAAAGCAAAACTTTCACGATGCTTTTATTAAGCGCGTGATTGGTTTACCTGGGGAAAAGATAGAGGTGAAAGGGGGACGGGTGTATGTCAACGGGAAACCCCTGTCAGAAAAATATATTGAAGAACAGCCACAGTATACCTATGGGCCGGTGACGGTGCCAGAAAACTCCTACCTGGTACTGGGTGATAATCGCAACAACAGTTACGACAGCCACTATTGGGGTTTTGTCCCCCGCGAAAAAATTATTGGTCGTGCTGTGGTGCGCTTTTGGCCCCTCCAACGTGCCGGAGAAGTGGATAGCGCTCCAGCTTATACCAAGGAATAGTAGGGAGTAGGGGCGAGTTTCACCAAGATATTTGTGAGTCACTAAACCCCTCGCTTAACCCGCCCCTACCGTTAGATATTTCTTCGCTTTGACTGACTAATTACCCATTACCCAAGTTTGTAAAACCCGACCCGTCAGCGATCGCCCTAGCCAAGGGGTATTCTCTGAGCGGGATTTTAGGGTTTGTCTGTCCGCTGTCCAGCTTAACTGGGGATCAAATAAGACCAGTTCAGCCGGTTGACCGGGCGCGATCGCTGGCGGTTTTTGCTGCAAACACTCCGCCGGATGGGTACTTAAAACCCGCCACAGTTCTAAAGCTGACCAGTCGCCAGTCGCAACAAAGGTGTGCCACAGAAGCGATAAAGCCAACTCTAGACCAATTGCGCCCGCGGGTGCTTCGGAAAAGGCGACCGTTTTCTCTTCGTAGGTGTAGGGAGTATGGTCAATCGCGATCGCGTCTAACACCCCACTCTGTATCCCCTGAATCAGCGCCGCTTGGTCTGAAGAATTGCCGAGAGGGGGTTCTAGTCGCAAGTTCGAGTCGTAACTGCTTACCGCCTCCGTATTGTGCAATAAATGCATCCAGGTAGTACTCGCGGCGATTGGTAAATTCCGCGCCTTGGCATTCGCAATTAGCTCAACGCTGCGAGCAGTGGAAACGCGCATGATATGGACAGGGGTGCGAGTAGCTTCCACCACTTCCAGCAAAGCAGCCAGCGCCGATGTTTCTGCGATCGCTGGGTTTCCTGGCAACCCAAAGCGAATCGACGCCGAGCCTTCTCTCATTACCCCATTGCCGCTCAAAGCGCGATCGCAAGGCCATAACGCCACAGGTTTTCCTAACGGCTGGAGATATTCCAACAGGCGGCGCAGCAGCGCCAGATTCTGCACAGGCTGACCATCTGCAAAGCCTACCACCCCAGCCGCCGCCAGTTCAGCCAGGGATGTCATCTGCTGCCCTTGGATACCGAGCGTCAGCGCCCCCCAAAATTCAATTTTGGATTTTGGATGTTGGATTTTGGCTTGTTGAAGGTAGGCTAAACCCCCTAGATTGTCGAGAACGGGTAGGGTATCGGGCAAGATTGCCAGTCGAGTAAAGCCCCCGGCTGCTGCCGCATCAACGAGCGAGGCTAAGGATTCCCGCTCTTCAAACCCAGGCTCACCAGAGTGGCTGTATAAATCTACTAACCCTGGCCCTACGACGAATCCACGACAATCCCGCACGGTCGTGTCAGCGGACAAGTCAGAAATTTCGGTTTCGACTGTTTGGATATAACCGTCAGCAATCAGAATATCGGCAATCTGGTCGGTTCCAGAAACTGGGTCGATGACCCGTACTTGTTGAAGCAGTTGATTCATAATCGTTTCGAGTTTTGAGTTTTGAGTTTTGAGATAAAAAGTTTCTTCATTCAAAACTCAAAATTCATAACTCATCACTCTACAATGCACCGGCAGCCGTTTGATCGAGAACGCCCCCACCTAAGTGAGTTGTGACATTCATCGCTTGCAACACCGGCGTACTTTCTGGCCCTTGAAGATAGTCGATAACCGTCACTGCCCCGTTCCCCTGCTTAATGCTCCAGAAATTTTCTGGATTTAAACCCAAAAGGTAGCAGAGTAAGACTTTGTTCGTGGCGTCGTGAGCAACCACCAAACCTGTTTTCGGTCGATCTCCAGAGTAAGACGCGACCATATCTTGCCAAGCTGCGATCGCTCTATCCCACACTTGTTGCAAGTTTTCCCCCTCTGGCATCTGCACCGTCTCCGGAGACTCCCGCCACTGTTCCAGCATCCCTGGATACGACAGCTCAATTTCTTCTTCAAATTTTCCTTCCCACAACCCATGACCAATTTCTGCAAAAGATGCCTGTAGGTCAATCTGGAGGTTGGGGTGATATTTCAGAATAATCTCGGCTGTTTCCTTGGGACGCAGCATCGGGCTAGTCACGGCAAAGTCAATCGGCACATCCTTGAGAAACTCCGCCGCCTTCCGGGCTTGTTCTCGACCGTTATCGTTGAGCGGAACATCAATTTGCCCTTGAAAGCGTTTCTGGCGATTCCAGTCGGTTTCTCCGTGGCGTACCAGCAACAAACGGAGTCCGCGATGACCCGGACGTGGCTTGGGCAGCACTTCTCCCACATGGGCAGTGAGATTCATCGACTCTAATTGCGCCGGTTTGCCCCAACCAGCGGCAAAATTTAGCACGCTGATGCCGCAATTCGACTGTTGAATCGAATGGTAGCGCTGTGGCGATATTCCAATTGCCGTACTGAGCAAAGCCCGGTTGATGCCGTTATGCCCCACAATGAGAATCGTCTCTCCCGGATGGCGGGATAAAGTTTCCTGCCAGAATTGCCGCGCTTGCTCGTAGATGGCTAAGACTGGGAAGTGTTCTTTTAATCCCTCTGGCGTCGGGACGCTCATCCGAAATTCCTGGGGACGCTCATGCCAACATTGGTAATCTTCAGGAAATTTCTCCTGCACTTCCACGGAAAGCATTTTCTGCCAAAGGGGTAAATCGATTTCCATCAAGTTATCGGACGCTGTTAAGGGGGCAGGCGTCGCCAAACTGGATTGAACGATCTCTGCGGTTGCTTTCGCCCGTTGCAGGGGGCTACTGTAAATCGCATCAATTTTCAAGTTACTCAGAGTAGCGCCAAGTTGACGGGCAGTCGCGCGACCTTTTTCCGTCAAAATTGATTCATCACAGCGGCCCTGAATTCTACGCTCACTGTTATAGCTGCTCTGACCATGACGCACGAGAATGACTCGAGTATTCAGGGTGATATCCTCCGTGGAAACTAGCACTGCAAAGACAGCAGCCTACATATTCTTGTTCGCTGGCTCAGCTAGAGAAGAATTAGGTCGGCTCTGCCTCAGTTTGGTAAGGTAAAGTTCCCCTAATGCTCTAGGCGAGAAATCCACGCCCATCATCAAGAGCAAAAAGGTTCAGGAGAATTTTAACCTGTCCCGGACACGCATCTAAGATATTCCTCATAGGTGCCGTGACACTAAGAGCCTACAGGAGTTTTCATGACAATTAAGCGGTTGCTGTTGGGGTTGCTGACAATTTTGGCTTTGTTTCTGATTACCCACTCATTACTGGATAGCTGGAATCAGCCTCAGATTCAAGGTCGCCTGGAACTGTACCAAACGAATTTGTTACTCCAAGCGAGTGAGTGGCAGGGCGACAAAGCTGGTGATGCCAATTTAACAAACGCCCGGAACGCTCTTTTAGGTGAAGATCCTTTAAAAACTGCCCAAAAGCAGTATGAGGAGGCGCGTTCGGAGGATCGAGCCACTCTGGAAAAGCTGCAAGGACAGCTCGAAAAGCTGAAATCGGAAGCCGATTTGAATCCCGATGCAGTCAGATCGCAGCCGCAATTACCAGCGTCAATCAACAAGGTAAAAAAGCTGATTGCTGAGCTTGACTTGCGGTTGGGAATTTTACAAGCTCAACAAGGACAAACAGACGCGGCGATTAAAACTTGGACGGAATTAATTAATCGGTCTAAACAGGAAGCGGCGAGCGAGTTACAGACTAAGCCAGCGGCGATTTTGGTGGGACTTTGGAGCGATCCACCCAGCCTGATGTTGGATGCTCAGCCGCAAATTCAAGAGCATTTAGACGGCTGGTTCCGCGATCGCGCTTTGACTAAACTCTACCAAGTACAGGATCGTCAGGAGGAGCTGGCAGCACTCCGGGCACGAGAACAGGAACGCGCCGAAGCAGCAATTGCAAAATTAGCGATTGTCGGAGCAATCCCGCTAGTGGGAGTATTGGTGGGATTAGGATTGCTGATTTTTCTGCTAGCGGGAGTGCTAATTAAGGGAAAAGAAGCCATCCTCGCTCAAAATGGCGATCTCCCTTGGACAACGCCTTGGAATGCCGAAATTATTTGGCAGGTGTTCGTCGTGGGCTTTTTCTTTATCGGTCAATTTCTGCTGCCGCTCTTTTTTAGCTTACTGCCCCTAAATCGAGCCAGCTTTGATATTCGGACACAAGCTGCTTTTGTTCTGGTGAGTTATGCAACATTGGCGTTCGAGTGTCTGCTGGTTCTGTATTTATCTATCCGCTCTTTTTTACCGTTGCCAGAAGGTTGGTTTCGATTCAATTGGCGGGGAAACTGGATTCTTTGGGGATTGGGCGGATATTTAGTCGCGCTGCCTCTAGTGATTGTGGTGTCGCTGATTAACCAAAAGCTGTGGCAGGGACAAGGGGGCAGCAATCCGATTTTACCGATTGCTCTAGAGGGGCAAGATAGTGTGGCGCTGGCGATCTTTTTCTTGACGGCGGCGGTGGCAGCACCATTGTTTGAGGAGTTCTTGTTTCGCGGTTTTCTGTTGCCGTCCCTCACCCGTTATATGCCCGTTTGGGGAGCGATCGCGCTCAGTAGTTTGTTCTTTGCGATTGTTCACCTGAATCTCTCAGAAATCTTGCCCCTGGCGACTTTGGGGATGGTTTTGGGAGTGGTTTATACGCGATCGCGCAACCTCCTTGCACCGATACTCCTCCACTCTCTCTGGAATGGTGGCACTTTGCTGAGTCTTTTCCTCTTGGGTAGTGGATCTGCGTGATGTTTCCTTCCAGTCATTGTTAAGAAGAATCAATGCTTTCCGTCTTGTGATAGATGCGTTACCCAACTGGGAACACTAAAAGCGGAAAGCAAATTTTTCAAGGGTTCACACAAATGAGGGATGGAAACTCTACTGATGCCAGCAAAAAAATCGCCGCTGGAGTCTGCGGGATTCTTATCGGGGCTTTAGGTATCCATAAGTTTGTTCTTGGCTATAACACAGAAGGCATCATCATGTTGCTGGTTAGCCTGCTTACCTGTGGAATCGGTTCGCCAATTATGGGCATTATTGGTTTGATCGAGGGAATAACTTATTTGACAAAATCTGACGAAGAATTCGTCAGTACTTACCTTGTTAGCAAGAAAGGTTGGTTTTAGATCGACCCCTGCGAGAGCGCTTGGGTAGATGCTAGCTTAACTTGAGCCATGTCTAAATTATCTCGCTCTAATCTGTCTAGCAATGCTCGACGGATTCGCTGGTTGATATTAGGAATATGTTCAGCACCTCTAGTGGGAACCTACTTTTATAACCAAGGATATAAAGTAACGTTCCTAGTTTGCCCAATTCGGCACTTTACGGGGATTCCTTGTCCTACGTGTGGCATGACTCGGTCTTTTATGGCAATTGTGCGAGGAGATTGGAGTTGCGCCTTAGCAGAACACCTGTTCGGCCCGGTTTTATTCGCTGCCTTTTTGATTGCAACAGTTCATATTACACTTGAACTAATCGCGGGACGTAAAATCGCCGTCTTGTATGTTCAAATGCTTAGGACCCGAAAGCTACAGGTGCTGAGCCTACTTCTAATTTTAAGCTACCATGCGTTGCGCTTGTATTATTTATCAAAGTCTGGAGAACTATATCTTGCCTTGGTTCATTCACCCTTGGGTCAGCTATTTTTTTGAGGAATTCATGCTTGTGTAAAAAGTTTGGTTTTTAGGTCAAATCATTTGCGATCGCTTGTTTATATTTTGTCGTTTTTGCAACGATAAGTTTAACAGATATGGCGATATTTTATTCGTGTTTAAATTAAGTTCTTCTGTAAATCTTTCTCCTGACTTAATATGCTAATACGCAAACCCAAAAAACTGATTTTACCCATGTTCCTAGCTTTGTTAGGTATGGGATATTTCAGTGTAATGTCTAGCTTAGAGATTAACTTCTTCTTTAGGGGCTATGCCGCGCTCATGCCAATGCAGGCTCTAGCACTGGTCTACGTGATGTATCTTCGCTGGAGTAGCCGTTGACCGTTCGCGGGTAACTAACTTATAAAAGATTAAGAATTTTTGCGCGATCGCCCAGACTTTCGCCTACCCTCAAAATAGAGACGCCAGAACAATCCGGCGTTGAGGTGTCGTGGAAAGTCCCAAGATTCTCTATGCAATCCCCCCAAACCGTAGCCGCTACCCCTGCATCGCCGCTAGAGACGATCGCCTTGGATGTCACAGGCATGAAATGTGCAGGCTGCGTGAAAGCGGTAGAAAAACAGCTAATCCAGCATCCAGGCGTCGTTTCTGCCCGCGTTAATCTGGTGACAGAAGTCGCTGTCGTAGAGTGCGAAGCGGGTGCGATTGACCCAGTTGCGTTAGCCAAACAGGTGACAGAAGCTGGATTTCCGACCCAGCCTCGCCTCGCCACCACCGCAGGCGAAAAAGCAAAAGAGACTCTGAGTCCAGCAGAACGGCACGCCCTAGAAAATCGCCAGCAGTTGAGGCAATTATTCATTGCGGGCGTTCTGATTTTGCTGTCCGGAATTGGTCATCTCAATCAACACTTCATCTCTTTTCCCGCTTATTTTTCACCCCTGACCAACATTTGGTTTCACTGGGGATTAGCAACGGCAGCGTTACTCTTTCCCGGACGCCAGATATTAGTCGATGGGTGGCGGGGCTTGCGGCGAAATGCTCCCAATATGAACACCCTGGTGGCGCTAGGAACGCTTACAGCTTACACGGCTAGCTGCGTGGCGTTGCTATTCCCTCAGCTGGGTTGGGAATGTTTTTTTGATGAGCCGGTCATGCTGTTAGGCTTTATCCTGCTTGGGCGTACCTTAGAGCAACGGGCGAGAGGTCGGGCCGCCGCAGCATTTCAGGCATTATTGGCGCTCCAGCCAAAAGTTGCTCATCTAATTGCCAATCCAACGGCTGCTGGTGCTACGCCCAGAGCCAAGGGGAGCGACTTCGGAGGCATTGAAATCCCCGTTGAGCAAGTCCGCGTAGGTGAATGGTTGCGGGTTTTGCCGGGAGAACAGATCCCAGTCGATGCAGAAGTGGTGGCGGGTCAGACAACGGTGAATGAGTCCATGTTGACTGGGGAGCCGGTTCCGGTCATGAAACAACCGGGAGACTCGGTGGCGGCTGGGACGCTGAATCAGTCGGGAGCGATCGCGATCAAGGCAACTCGCACCGGCAAGGACACGACTCTGGCGCAAATAGTCGCCTTGGTCGAAGAAGCCCAAATCCGGAAAGCTCCCGTGCAGCTATTGGCGGATACGGTGGCGGGGTACTTCACCTACGGCGTTCTGGCAGCAGCAACCTTCACGTTTTTATTTTGGTACTTCATCGGCTCTCAACTTTGGCCTGATGTCACGATGTTGAGCGCAGTCGGGGTAGAAAGCCACTCAGCCATGCACGCAGTCATGCACCATGCCAGCGGCATGGGCGGGGAAACCCCACCTCTACAGCACTCAGCTTTGTTACTCAGTTTAAAGCTAGCAATTTCTGTCTCCGTCATCGCTTGCCCCTGCGCTTTAGGCTTAGCGACCCCCACGGCAATTTTGGTGGGAACGGGTCTGGGGGCAGAAAGAGGGCTGTTGATCAAAGGCGGCGACGTGCTGGAACGGGTACACCACCTGGATATCGTGGTATTTGATAAGACAGGCACTCTTACCACGGGTCATCCCGTCGTTACTGATTACTTGCCGGTGGGGAACTTCCTCCCAGAAATGCTCCTGCAACTAGCGGCGGCGGCAGAAAGTGGCACCACCCATCCCCTAGCGGAGGCAATCGGGGAAGAAGCGCACCGCCAAGAGTTAACCATCCCCCTTGCCCAAGAGTTTTATACGGAACCGGGACTAGGGGTATCGGCTTTGGTTGAAGGCGTGCGGGTTTTACTGGGGAATGCAGACTGGTTGACTCAGCAAGGAATTTCCCTCAGCGATTCCGAACAAAACCAGGCTCAACAACTGGCATCTGCGGGGAAAACGGTGGTTTATGTCGCCGCTGACGGTCAATTAGCGGGGTTGATTGGCGTCACCGATACCCTCCGACCGGATGCGAAAGCAACGGTGTCTCGCCTGCGGCAAATGGGATTGCGGGTGATGCTGCTGACTGGAGATCGACTAGAAGCGGCAAGGGCGATCGCGTCTCAGTTGGAACTTAATCCAGACTCGGATGTCTTAGCAGATGTCCGTCCAGACGCCAAAGCCGCCGCGATTGCCCAGCTACAAGCTCAGGGTCAACACGTCGCAATGGTTGGTGATGGCATCAACGATGCCCCCGCTTTGGCACAAGCAGATGTTGGCATTTCCCTCCAAGGGGGAACCGATGTCGCCATTGAAACTGCTCAAATTGTTCTGATGCGCGATCGCCTTCTGGATGTTGTCAAGTCAATCCAGCTTTCCCGTGCGACTTTCAACAAAATCCGCCAAAATCTGTTTTGGGCGTTTGCCTACAACACTATCTCCTTGCCAGTTGCTGCGGGTCTGCTGCTACCCACTTTCGGGCTTGTTCTCAGCCCATCTGCTGCCGGAGCATTAATGGCTTTTAGTTCTGTCAGCGTCGTCACTAACTCGCTTTTGCTCCGTAAATCTCTCTCTACCGATAACTGATTGAGTCCAAGCGCGTTTAATCAGTCGGATTGGTTTGTTACAAAAATCTTAAATTAAACCTGCTTTTCGATAACTGCCAACGAACAATTGACCGCTAACTCGGTGTGCCACAATATGATAGAGGAGATTATAACCCTCCAAACACATCAAGCCTGCTCCAAGCTGACGACACTGGCTTCAGGGAAGGCGAGGGTGTTACGCTGGAGTCCTGCCAACCTCCGCCAAAGCGCCTCTTGTTTTCCTCAAGATAATGCTCGGTCGAGTGTTGATATTCAGGGTGCAGGCACAGGCGCTTATCCCGCCGGTTGAGAATGGTGCCACTGTTAGTCTAAGTAACTGTTTTTCACAAACCAACCGCCCTCTCTCTAAATAATTTTTCAATGGCTGTAAAACTGCATCTGAACCATATATTGATTATTGAAGATGATCAGGGACGTAAGGAGTTCCCCTTAGAAAAGCCCGAATATTGCATTGGCAGAGACCAGAAGTGTGATATTCGGTTGTACTCCCAATTTGTATCGCGCCGGCACGCAACTTTAGTGCAAAAATTGCGTGCGGATGGCTCTTACTATTATCGAATTGTCGATGGCGACAAAGGCAAGCCCAGCGCCAATGGTCTGTTGATCAATGGTCGAAAACTCCAAGCTCACGATCTCGAAGATGAAGATGAGATTGTGTTTGGGCCGCAAGTGCGGGCACGTTATTTCCACCTGAAGCGAGAATCCATTCCCACGGGACCTCCAGATGAGTGGGACATTACCCTGATTAGTCCCAATATGGTTGGCGATGGGGAAGAACCTTAATTTTCTCCATGAAAATCTCGCCTGAGAACTTCCCAGGGGGAAGCTTGTCTATCCGGCGACGCTTTCAACTAGTTGCCAATGGCGATTTTCCGCGATCGCCTGATGCACCTGATAGAACATCTGGTGGCAGTGGTTGTCCACTTGCAGGGGCAACTCTTCGTTTTTCACTACAAAATTCATCCGCACTTCTCGGTCGGTAGCGGTCGATTTATCGATGAGCACTTCCACCGTCACTAGCTTGGCAAAAGAGACGTGACCCGGTATCTCGCGAGCCATCAAGTAGTCTCCAGTGTTGTAGATAATATCGAAATTACAGGACTCCAAAACTTCTATGAGCACCTGCTGGAGACGCTCAAGGGGAACTGCAACGATAAATGAACAAGTATAGCGAGCCATAAAAAATCCCCGACGTCATATCCCTCGACCCTCTTATCATACCGAACCTTCGTTTCGGGTCAGAAAGGAATGCTTGCTTCTAAGGCTAGAGCCATCACCCAGCCTTTATCAGCTTCCAGCATACCAGTCGCTCCTCCGGAAGAACTAAGTAGGGAAGTTACCAAAAGCACGGGTGGGGTTGACTGATACTTTGGAAGAATGAAGGATGAGTGGGTTGTGGATTCATCGGTTCTGGTGAGCCACATCCCGATCTTGAGCAAGAAAAAAGGGCTGTGATGATAAGGATTGGGGAATGCAGGGCAAGCTGATTGTGTTTGAGGGAGTGGAAGGAAGCGGTAAAACAACTCAGATGCAGCGATCGCGCGATTGGCTTCTGGAAAGGATGAAGGCAGAATCTCCGATTTTCTCGCAGGTAGCGATTACCAGAGAGCCGGGGGGTACAGAATTGGGTAAAGCTTTGCGCCGCTTGTTGCTCGAAGGGACTCTGAATCACCCAATTCAACACCGGACAGAACTATTGTTGTATGCAGCAGACCGCTCGCAGCACGTTGAGGAGGTACTAAAACCAATCCTGACGGCGGGAGGAATTATTTTGTGCGATCGCTACACCGATTCCACTATCGCCTATCAAGGCTATGGTCGAGGTCTTAGCCTATCTTTAATCGAGAAGATATGCCAAATGGCGACAGACGGACTGGAAAGCGACCTCACCCTGTGGCTAGATGTTGACGTTGAAATAGGTCTAGCACGCGCTAAAGCCAGGGGAGCCGCCGACCGAATAGAGCAAGCAGAATTGGCGTTCCACCAACGGGTACAGCAGGGGTTTAAAGCCTTAGCAGCAGCCCATCCCCAGCGGATTGTCCGGGTAGATGCCAGTGGCACTGAGGCAGAAGTCCAAGGGCAAATTCAGGCTATCCTGACTCAACGGTTTCGGGAATGGTCTCTAGAAAATTAAAAATCTATAATTCCTTCCCTGGCAGTGGCTATTAAACTATCAAGACAATTTTTGAGGGTTGGTTCCAGACGCCATATATCGCGTCTCTAGGGTAAATGGTACTGCTTGCAAATTTTTTGAGTTTTGCCTTTTTTTGCGGTTAAATGAACTTTTTTGCGGAACTTGTCGGACAAAACCGAGCGCTTGAGTTACTAACTCAGGCAGTGGCTCAAAATCGGATTGCTCCTGCCTATCTATTTGCGGGTCCCGAAGGCGTCGGACGCAGCATGGCGGCTCGGTGCTTTGTAGACCTTTTGTTCTGTGCTAATGTACCCGCAACTGAGCCAGACGCCCCCGAATCTCCTGTGATTAAGGAAGCAAGCAAGGGGAGTATTGCGTCTATCAAAAACCGCTTGCGGCAGGGCAATCATCCAGACTTATTTTGGGTGCAACCGACCTATCTGCATCAGGGTCAACGATTATCTGCCGCCGAAGCCGCCGAAGCGGGTGTCAAGCGCAAGGCTCCGCCGCAAATCCGGCTGGAGCAAATTCGGGAAATTACTCAATTTCTGGGACGTTCGGCGCTGGAGGCACCGCGATCGCTCGTTGTGCTGGAACAAGCAGAAACAATGGCAGAAGCGGCTGCAAATGCCTTACTCAAAACCCTGGAAGAACCGGGACGAGCAACGCTGGTTTTAATCGCACCAACGCCGTCGTCGTTGTTACCGACGCTGGTATCGCGCTGTCAGCACATTCCTTTCTATGGTTTAGACTCGGCGGCAATGGAGCAGGTGTTGCGGAAGACGGGTCATGAAGAGATTTTGGAACATCCGACAGTGTTAGCGATCGCGCAAGGCAGTCCGGGAAGTGCGATCGCTTCCTGGGAGCAACTCCAAACGATTCCCCAAGACTTACTTCAGGACGTTATCCATCTGCCAAAATCGTTTCGTGACGCCCTTGAACTCGCCAAACGGATTGATAAAACTCTCGATACAGAAGCCCAACTGTGGTTAGTTGATTATCTACAGCACACTTACTGGCAGCAATTCTTGAACGGTGTAATTCATAAATTGCCCCTCCAGCAACTCGAAAAAGCCCGCCAATCTCTCCTGAGTTATGCTCAACCGCGACTTGTCTGGGAAGTAACGCTATTAGAAATGATTTAAGCCACCATTTGAGAGGAAAAAATTGCTTTAACTCTCTTCAGATGAGGGCTTAAATTCAGGGGAATGGGGGCTTTTAATTTTTTCTTTTGCGTCTGGTTGCTGGCAGGCAATCATGGTTGTGATGTGTTCTTTTTCGTCATTGCGGATGGCAACGAACACATCATAAAGATTCTCAATTTTTGGGCGACGCTCCCTTGGTGTATGAGAGATTTGAAAATCATCAAACATGTAAAGATCGCCCTCGTGGTAGTAATCAATTGCTATCTGTGGAGCTGGCTGAGTTTTGAGTTCAGCCTCATGCTCTGTTAGAAATTTATCGTAGGTGTGGTAAGCACCTTCTTCGACTAACTGATTAAAGTAGTAAGCCGATCTGGGAGCAATCATGTATACAAAGACTAGAATCCAGTAGTAAGCCAGGACGCCAATCCGAGCAATCATGCGATCGCTCCACGATTTCCCCCCACCCAATGCTTCGATGATGCGGAGATGATGCAACTCATTCCAGGACTCAGCAAAGTGAACCTTGATCCAATCAGCATAAGGCCACGCGCCGAGACTTTCATAGAGATGAAGAACCGATAAATAAGCAAAACAAGGAACGCGAGCGATCGTTTCCAATACATAAAATCTTGCATACCATCGCTCTTGGTAAAAAGTTTTTAAAATAAATTCTAAGAAACTAACGAGTAAACGAATCATTCTCCTAGTCTGCTTTTAAAACGACTAATAATTATAAACTCATGGATTAAGTATAAATAAATGTAAAATAATTAACAAACCAAGTAACCCTATTGATGTAGTGCAGGAGGCTAGCTGATATTGAATTTTTATACTTACCTAATACTCACCTACTGAGACTGCCGGACATCTACTGTGCGGACAACACTTATTGACCAGATTGTTCCACTAATTTTCTCAGACGCAGATATGCCTCTTCTGGGGTGAGCGGTTCAGATTCGGTTTCGTTAGGAATATAGAATTGGCTGCTATCTGGAAAGTAGCGGACGACAAAACTAGGGATAAGACCTAACTTTAGAGCTTTTTTTCCAAATTGTTCTGCTGTTTCCGAAAGGGTCAATTCATCATGGAACTGAGGTTGAGTCATAATCTTTTTGTCTCCTCAATAGTGTTTATAAATATAAACTAATAGGGACGCTAAGTTACAAAAGCTCAGGCAATAGCGCCACCAAGTGTAATTTACAAACATTCCCTTAAAAGGGAAGCTGGGAGTTTACTAAGCAGAGGGTTCGACAAGGAAGGGTTAACAAAAGCGCGATAGCGTTAGCGAAGCGAGGCGTTAGCCTAGCGCTGAGTTGTCAGTTCGCCATCCGACTTAGCGTTTCCGGAGGATAATCGCTGTTTCCCTGACCGTGTAGTACCGTGTAGAAACTCCCAGAGGGAGATTGCCATTCATTTGTTGTCCTTATCAACCAAGTTAATCCCTACCCCTTCCCTGAACTTCTACCGGAGGAGTGGGCATTACGTTAAATCTCTTAGTGATCTTATATACCAACTACTGAATGGTAGATTTCGGACAGTTTTCTTAGTTGACTTCTTCCTCGCACATCGTCAACACGCTTGGCTTGCAGCGTTTGATGGTGACTTCGATCCCGCCAGCTTTTTCACTTTGGATATCTTCAATATAGCCAGGGCACGCAGTTGCTGCTTCAGCGGAGTTGTGAAAGGGACCAAAATAGTAGATACAGCGAGGCTCAGTAGTGGCAATTTCCACCCACCAAGACATTCGGAGACCTTGTGCAAATCCTGTCAAGACCTCTTTGATTGTTTTGAGCAGTGCCATAGGAAGTGATAACTAAGAGAATTAGGGATTAGACAAACTAGACAGAGGCATTGAAATTCTCGTTTGAACTGAATGACAGTTCTGCCCAGCTCGATAGGATAACCTGGCAGTAGGCTCATAGTTGTAGGATTCTGCTTTCATACAACTGCGTTACTGTACTCAGATGCGATCGCCAAATTGATATTTTATATCTTTTAGAAAACCTCAAAGAATATCAAACACAAAATTTGTTCTTGAATTCTAGTTTAACGGATGCAACTTGGCACAAGTGTATGCAATACAACCTTAAAGTTCAAGATATTGCTGAATAATCAATAAACCCTGACATTAGCAGCGTAACTGTTGACCATCACTAGCTTTCTGTTTTTGGGATATTTGCTCCCACGCCTAGTTCTTTTTTACTTGTCTTTAACTGCTTCCACAGAGACTTAATATCCTTGTATGCCTGTTCGGAAGAAATCTTACCTCCGGTTTGCAACGCAGATATATAAGAAATTTTTTGTGCAAATTCCTGTAAATTCGCATTAAAAGCTAGCTCCTCTGGAGTGAAACGACCCCAATAACGACTCTGGGAGTTGAGAAAGCTTAATTTATTGATATTCTCTGGCATAGTACAACCCTCTATAACTAATTTTATAGTTAATTAACAGGTAGGCTAATTAAAGATTAATTGCCTCCGCTCAATTATTTATAAATCGGTAATCAAAAACCATTACTTATTCCCATCATTCACAAAACATCTTGATTTTTACAACATTCTTTAATGTTTTAGCTTTATAAAGTCTACTGTTATTTATATCCCTAGTTTTAGCAGTCTAGGAAATACTGATATTTCGCGAACGCGATAGTGGCGAGGTAAGGTGGGAAGCTGCCAAACACAAAGCGAACTGTAATCTGGGTGGGGGAAGGTTAATCGCTGGCGTTGATTGGTATCTTCCTCTGTGGCTAATGATGAGGAAGCCTGGAAGTTTTTCAAAACGCAATGGGGCGATGACACAGATAGGGAAACTTCTTGTTTTTGCATACAAAAACTGCTAGGGCAGTTTGCCCAACTCCGTAAGAATGCACCTTTGTAACTTTACCCGTTACTGTTTTACCAAACTTCTACCACAGGGCTGGGTTGAATGTTAAATTTACCTGTGATTGGAAGCACAAAACCTATGTTTAGGAAAGATAGGGGTATCGTGGATAGAACAGTAAAGTTGTCAAAACAAGCGTAAGAGCTACAGCTTTGAGACATCTGTTTTATAAAATATAAGAGTTTTAAACGGCGATCGCGAGAATTGCCTTGCACTTCTAAGATAGAATGAACCGACTGGGAAATTATTAGGCGATTGCGCATCCAAAAAAACTTTCTATTGGAGTTAATCAGGAGGTTTTTATTGGTGTTTGTAAGCGATGACAGCTTAGGGAACTTCGCGGGGGTGCTGTTACGCGATCGCATACATAACGGTTTCAGTATTTCTAGCAGAGTTTTTAACTGTTTAGCTAAAATTGTATCGCTAATAAATAAACGAAATTATTCTCATTCAACCTGATTTTTCGCTTACACTAGAGGAATCAGCGAACCTTAAATCTATTTGCAATTCTGAATACAAAAAGCCCCTATCAGTTGCTTTCTAGGGGCTTGGTGTTGTCTGTCAGTATATCCCGTTGCAGCTTCTTGCGGCAGGATAACGATTATCTAAGGCTTAACTTTTGTCCTCTTCGCCTGCATCTATCTGAAGAAATAGATTGATGTAAACTCAGTAAATAATTGTATTAAAAATCACAAGCAATTTTAATTAGGTTCTTTCAAAACTTGTCTTTTCATACCCCGCGTAACTGAACTCTTGATTGCGTTCGTTAACGAAGCGGTGCTTAGTGCAAAGCAACTTTGTGAAGCGATCGCAAAGCGTATGCAGAGAGTGATAGAATCTCCCTTGTGCTTTACTCACATTGCGCTCCGTTCCACACTACAGGGTGTTGTACATCAAAGATTTTCCAATCGCTAAATATTTAGTTAGAAAACCCTAATTATTTCCATAATCTCAAAAAATAAGCTTGAATATACATTAGTTAAATAAAATTTACTTTTTGCCGCTATTTGCATATTTAATTTATTCATTTAATAAATAGATAAATAGGGGGAGCAAGGATTGCCTCTTTTGGAAGGGCGCAATTAGAGAAAGGAATGTTAAAAGGAAAAAAGCAGTGAACTTGATAGAGGGTAAGAAGTTCTCAATCATGCCCTTAGTGAAGGTAAAACTATGAAAAATGAAATAAATGTGAACTTATTTGCCCAACAAATTCAGCAAATTAACTGGCGATTAGCTGAGCTGTACAAAGGGGCAACCATCGCTCCGCCTAAAGAGCCAGAGCTACTGCCAGTCGCCTTCAAGGAGTTGGGCATCGCCTCGGAAACGCTACAAGTGGCGCTAGAGGAACTACGCCAGCAGAATGAGGAACTTGTAGCCGCACGACAGGCGTTGGAAGCCGAACGCCACCGCTACCAGGATCTGTTCGAGTTAGCACCGCAAGGCTACCTGGTGACGGATGCAGAAGGGACAATCCGAGAAGCCAACCGCGCTGCTGCTAAACTGCTCAACGTGTCGCCAGAGTTTTTAGTGGGCAAACCGTTTGTCATCTTCATTCCTCAAGAAGAACGTCGAATCTTTCGTAACGAACTGACTCGGCTGCATGAGCAGCAACGAGTATATGAGTGGACAGTACGCCTACAGCCCCGTAAAGGTGAGATTTTTGACGCGGGGATAACAGTCGCCACTACTCATAATAATGGGGAAGGCAAAGCCGTCACATTGCGTTGGCTGATTCGCGATATCACTGAGCGCAAGCGGGTAGAGAAGGCGCTAGAAAAAAATAACTACGACCTCAAGCAAGATCGCCCTGTACAGGCTTACTCCAAAGGAGAAATCATTCCCCTCGACCCTCAAAACCTGTGGTTAGTGTGTCGGGGTTTGGTGAAGCTGAGTACGATGAGTGACAATTGTGAAGAGGTGCTGGTAGGGTTAGTCGGTCCTTCGATGCCTTTTGGCTCTTGTTTAACCGCCCTGTCAACCTATCAAGCAACTGCCGTCTCGGACGTGCAGATAGTTAACATTTCCCTCTCAGAGATAACAGCCTCCCCTCATCTTGCCCAGACTATTTTACCGAAAATTAATTTGCGGTTGCGGCAGACAGAATCGCTTTTGGCGATTTCTGGTCAGCGACGATTGCAAGACCGCTTGCAGAATCTATTGTTGCTGCTGAAACAGGAAGTTGGCGAACCTGTGCCGCAGGGAACTCGTTTGAGCGTTCGTCTCACCCATCAAGACCTTGCCAATGCCTGCTGCGTCACCAGAGTGACAATTACCCGTTTGTTAGGGAAGTTACAGCAAGAAGGAAAGATTTCCTTTGACTCCAAATACCACATTATCCTCAAAGAGGGAAGCTTCTAGAGTAAGCGGTTAGGGGTGAGTTATCAGTTGTTGGTTGATTAACAAGTGACAGTGGGTAGCTTGAAATCAAGTCTGAAGACTGTCTATGCCAACGGCGTCAGAGAGGGACGCTAAGCTGTGTTCCTGCAATTTTTGCAACAGACCCTCCAGAATGCGGCGTACCATCCAAGGACCTTCATAAATCCAGCCAGTGTAAACCTGGATCAGGCTAGCACCCGCCGCGATTTTCTCCCAGGCATCTTGGGCGGTGAAGATGCCGCCGACGCCGATAATGGGCAGTTGACCTTGCGTTTGCTGGAAGATAAAGCGAATGACTTCGGTAGAACGTTCCCTTAAAGGGGCACCGCTGATGCCACCGGCTTCTTCACTCACGGGTTTACCAGTTGGGGAAAGTATCTGGGTTTTTAGATGATCGCGCCGGATAGTGGTGTTAGTGGCGATGATCCCAGCCAGTTGGTAATTTTTAGCAAGTTCAATCACAGAAGCGATCGCTTCCCACTCCAAATCTGGGGCAATCTTTACCAGTAGAGGTTTTTGTCCTTGATTTTCCTGTTGCAGGGCATCTAGAATCAGACTCAGCTGATCCGAAGACTGGAGACTTCGCAATCCCGGTGTATTGGGTGAGCTAACGTTAACGACAAAGTAATCTCCCAAATCCTTCAAAAGGCGAAAACTACCCAGATAGTCAGCAGCCGCAGCCTCTAGTGGCGTTATCTTAGATTTACCTAGATTAATTCCTAGGGGAATGTTGAAGGTTGAAGGTTGAAGGTTGGAATTTTCAGCTTTTAACTTTCCACTCCAACTTTCCAACCTTTGCGCCATTGCCGCTGCTCCTTGGTTATTAAATCCCATCCGGTTGAGGGCGGCTTTGTCCATCGGCAAGCGAAACAAGCGAGGACGGGGATTTCCCGGTTGCGCGTGTAAGGTTACGGTACCGAGTTCCGCAAAGCCGAAGCCGAGACTAGGCCAAATCCCAGCCGCGACGCCATCCTTATCAAATCCAGCGGCTAGACCCACTGGATTGGGGAACTTTAGCTTCCACAGAGTTTGTTCTAAGCGAACATCTCTCTTGGCGTAAGATTGCTGTAATTGTGCAACAATCCAGCTTTTGGGGGGATGAGAAGGCGAACCGGCAAGAGTGCTGAACAGATGGAGCGTTTGTTGATGCAGCCATTCTGGATCGGCTTTCAATCCAGAAAATAACGCCGGACGAATTGCGAGTTGATAGATATCCATAATTTAATCATTCGTCGTTAATCATTAGTCATTGGTAAAAAAGAAAACAAAAATAACTAATAATTGACAACCGACTATCCTCAAGTAAGGGCATTCTAGATATTACAAGCTTTGCAAGAGACACCCACGAACAAAGTTCATACCGAAAACATGAAAGTCTCTTTCCCGCACGCCCGACTTCCGAGTTTTAAGACACTCACCGATGAGCAAAGTTTCACAACGAACAAGCTGAAAATCTTTCTTTTTGAGACGCTCTGGTTTGTTCGGGCAATCCGGGAGTAGAGCGCCGCTACGCTAACAGTCCTACTTTCAAGTGAGAAATCTGACAAGCGACAAGCGATCGCAATGAGTCGGGTCGCGGTTGAATAACATGGATCAACACCACACTCCAGACCAAAGTCCAGCGGACTACGAAAACCAACTTGTTGCCTTGGGGCGCGTCCTTCAGACCATGCGGGAAGAGGAGAATGTTGACGTTCTCATCGAAACCACCCTGAATTATCTCGCCTCCGAGTTTGACTATCGCCTGATTTGGATTGGCCTCTACGATCGCTTAGATCACCGTTTATTTGGCAAAGGCGGCGTCACTCCCACCGGCGACACAAAATTTCTTAAAAGTAAGTTTACCCTAAGTCCCGGCGACCTTCTGGAGCAGGTAGTCATCCAGCAGCGGTCCTTAGGCGTCCCGAATCTCAGCGAAGAAGTGCGGGCTGGAGAATGGCGTCGAGCAGCTCAACAATTTGGAATTCAGGGTGCGTTTTTTTATCCTTTGCGCTGCAAAGACCGTTGTTTTGGTGTCGTGCTATTGGGATCGTCCTTGTGGGGTGCCACTCCTCGACCGGGAGAAAAAGCCCAGATGTCAATGCTATTTGGGGGATTAGCTGCTGCCCTGTACCAGATTGAACTTGACTGGCAGCACTCCTCGACCAAGCGCCCCGACCAGCCGCTATTTCAGGTGCTAGACCAGATGGCGCGGATGCCTGCGATGGATCAACGCCTAGAGGCTGTGGTAGCCATGACGCAGCAATTTATTGGACCAACTCGCACCAGCGTCTACTGGTATTCCCCGGAGCGACGCTACTTTTGGCACCGAGTTGGCAACCGCCAGACATCTAGGGGACTCGCTTCCTCAGCCGCCAGTGCTGCTGCTGGTCTTACCGTCCAAGAAGTCAGCGAATTTTATCTAGCTCTGAATGAAAATCGGCTGATTGCCATTGGCGCGGGTAGAAGCCCCCTAAAAGCCGAAGTAACCGGGCGCTTGCTCTCCAGGTTGCGGGCACGCTCCCTTTTGGCTGCACCGATTCGGGTAAAGCAGGAACTGGTGGGCTTTCTGGCAGTGGAAGGCAATGAAGCTCGCATTTGGGAAGAAGCGGAAAAAAACTACATTCGTGCGGCTGCTCAGTTGATTTCCCTAGGGGCAGGAAGTGAGGAGATAGAAGGAACGCTTGAGCGTACCCAACAGGATGCCCAACTGGTGGCAGAGTGTGCCCGTATTCTCGCCGACAACACAAACGCTGAGAAAGCCTTAGATGAGTGTGCCCAGCTGCTCTTGAAGCGGCTAGGGGCAGAACGTTTTTTGGTACTGCAACAACCCAGAAGTGGTCATGGGTCATGGTTCGGGAATGGGGAACAAGACTCATTCCCGATTACTCCAGGTTCAACTGAAAACTCAAAACAGAAAGCTGAAAATTATTCGGTTGTTTACCAGCGCCAGCCACTGAATAGAAGACCCCTAACAACTTCCCTCAGGGCTGTTACAGGTGCTGACCGGCAGCTAATCGAGGAAAGTCCTGAAGCCGTGACGATTGAAGATTGGGAACAAGACCCGCGACTGGGTCGCTGGCGGGAAAGCT
The DNA here is from genome assembly GCF_039961835.1 of Trichocoleus sp. ST-U1. NCBI lineage: Bacteria > Bacillati > Cyanobacteriota > Cyanophyceae > Leptolyngbyales > Trichocoleusaceae > Trichocoleus > Trichocoleus sp. ST-U1. The sequence continues at coordinate 56,722 of NZ_JAMPJZ010000017.1, read as the reverse complement.
TGGCGGGTTTAGGCGTGCGATCGCTTTTAGTCTGCCGGATGTCCAGTCGCGACGCCTCTGATGACCCAGACTCGGAAGAGAACTTACCCCTTGTTGTCATTGGTCATAACACCCCCCGAACTTGGAACCAAACCGAGCGCCAATTACTAGGCATCGTCAGCCAACAATTAAGTTTGGCAGTCCGCACCTTGGAGATGAGAACCTCCACCCAACTCTCAGAGTCAGCCCAATCCTTCTTCCAGGCTGGCTTGAAGATTCTCTTATCGGCACCGCCAGACCCAGCCGGGTTCGATCGGGCTTGGGTGGAATTCCTCTCTGAGATGCTGCAATCTCCTCTAGCGCTCTTGCTTACTTGGGGAGGCACTCGGAAAGATTCTCGGATTGAAAACGCCAAGGTAGCGGCGGCGGTGATGGCAAACTCGCGGTTTGCCCTTCCCCCCGACCTTTCGGTTCCACTCAACGATGCATTGATTCAGGAAGCTCTAACGACTGAGGGTCTTCTAGAAAAGCGGGGCACGCAAATCCCCGGTAGATCCCGGCAATGGCTGAGCAGCGCCAGTATCGGCTGCTTGCTGGTCATGGCTCTCCCCCAGGATGAAGGCGGAAGGACGAAGGAGGAAACAACTCCCCTTCATCCTTCCGGTGGTCTGGTTGTGCTGGCAGACAGCCCCCAGCGTCAGTGGCCCGAACACTTACTTCCGGTTGTGGAAACCTTGATAGGACAGTTCGCTCGGATTCGCCAGTACACCTTGGAAAACGCCGCTCTCTATGGGCAAGTCAGAAACCTAGAACAGCTGAACTGGTATAAACATCGTTGTATGGCAAGCTTGCATTCCTCTGCCGCCGATCGCCTTAACCGCCTGAATCAACTTGTAGGGGGGGGGTTATCAGACATCCCGCTGGGAGAACAAACCAATCGTGCAGACAGTTCTGTACCTTCTAAAGGCCATCCTCCAGATAAATCTTTAGCGCGTATGCATTCCTCACAACTCATCCGCGAACTAGGGAATATCCTTGGGGAGTTCGCCCCGCTCGTGGAGGAGGAGCAGTGGCAGCTGAAGCGCCGACTGACAAAGGTGCCGTTAGTGAATGTGTTGAAGCGATCGCTCTGGTTCGTTCAACCTCTCTACCATCAGCGCCAGATTCAAGTATCCATCGGAGGAGTGGGTAGCAACCTTCACGTATATAGCGACCTGCTTAAGCTGGAATGCGTCCTCTCCGAACTGTTAGCGATCGCAGCTCGTAAGGCAACCGCAAACAGCCGGATTCATCTCAAGGCTGAAGTCAAAATTCCCCAAGAGGTCAGCGCTTCCCTCGTGGAATTGTTAATGACCGATTCGGAAAGTTTTGATTTGACAACACCCGTAGGAGCGGGTTTCCATCTCGAACCAACCTTGAAGATTTGCCAACGCTTCGTGCGCTCTTTTGGCGGCGATCTCCAGTTTTACCAGATGGAAGGACACCGCTACTTAACTCGGTTGTTACTACCAATGGTCTAATTAAAAATTAAAAATTGAATGCCCAATTTTTAATTTTTAATTCTTTTACACCGCTTGCGGCTGAGCCTGCGGCTGGAACTGGAACAACGAATAAACCACATTCCGGCGGATATCCGTCATCATGTCCAGAAACATCTCATATCCTTCCTGCTTGTACTCAATCAGCGGGTCTTTTTGACCGTAGCCGCGCAAACCTACCGACTCGCGCAAGGCGTCCATTGCTTGTAGGTGTTCCCGCCAAAGGGTATCAATTTGCTGCAAGATAAAAAACCGCTCGGCTTGGCGCATCAAACCAGGCTGAATTTGATCGACAGTCGATTCTTTGAGGTCGTAGGCTTTTCGCACTTCTTCTTGCAAGAAAGTTTTGATTTCCCCAACGCTCATGTCTTCTAGATGGGACGGCTCCAAATCTGCCAACAGATTGACAAATTCCTTCACCTTAGCAACAAGGCTGTTTAAATCCCATTCTTCCGAAGGTAATTCTGGATTGACGTAAGCCTCCACAATGTCATCCATTGTCCGCTCGGCATACTGAATCACCTGTTCTTTCAAATCCAGCCCCTCCAAGACGCGGCGGCGTTCGGCATAGATAGCGCGACGCTGGTTGTTCATCACCTCGTCGTACTCAAATACCTGCTTCCGGATGTCGTAGTAGTAGGTTTCGACTTTTTTCTGCGCCCCTTCCAGACTCCGGGTTAGCATCCCGGATTCAATGGGCATATCCTCCTCTACCCGCAATCGATCCATCAATCCTGCGACGCGATCGCCACCAAAAATCCGCAACAGGTTGTCTTCCAAACTCAAGAAGAACTTCGTCGAGCCTGGGTCTCCTTGCCGTCCGGCGCGACCCCGCAACTGGTTGTCAATCCGGCGCGACTCGTGGCGTTCTGTGCCGATAACATGCAAACCGCCCAACTGGATCACTTCTTCGTGTTCGGCGCTGGTAAATTGTTCGTACTCTTTGTGAATTAAGTTGTAAACCTCCCGCAGCCTTTGGATGACCGCGTCATCCGTCGGTGCTTTTTCTGAGGCAACGGCTAGCTTATCCTCTGCCTCCAACTCTGGCAGGCTCCGCTCTCCATATTGCTGTACGGCAAAATCTACCGCACTTTTCAGCTTTTGTTCCGTATCCTTGGATAACTGAGTCGGGAAAATTTGCGGGCTAACCTTCCAGCTTTTCACCTTCTTACCGGGAGTAAACCCCTGCGCGGGGGCACGTCCTGGCGCTCCCGCCACCTGACTTAATGCAAAACTATCTTCTTCTTCCGGCTGCACAATCTTGGGCATCAAGTATTCCCGCAGCTTCAGGCGTGCCATATAGTCCGCATTCCCTCCCAAAATGATGTCGGTTCCGCGACCCGCCATGTTCGTCGCAATCGTCACTTTCCCTTTGCGACCGGCTTGAGCGACAATTTCCGACTCTCGCTCTACATTTTCCGGTTTGGCATTCAGCAGGTTGTGCGGCACTTCTCGCTCGCTCAACAGAGTTGATAGGAGTTCTGATTTTTCTACGCTGGTTGTTCCCACAAGGACGGGTCGCCCAACTTTGTGCATTTCCGCACACTCTTCAGCGATCGCCCGCCACTTTCCTGCTTCTACCTTGTAGACCACATCGGGCATATCTCCCCGCCCGCTCGGTCTATTGGTGGGAATTTGCGTAACTTCCAGTTTGTAGATTTTTTCAAATTCGGCTTCTTCTGTCTTTGCCGTTCCGGTCATCCCACCGAGCTTTTCATACAGCAAGAAGAAATTTTGATAAGTAATCGTCGCCAGCGTTTGCGTTTCATTCTGAATTTCTACCCGCTCTTTCGCCTCAATCGCTTGGTGGAGTCCGTCACTCCAGCGACGACCGGGGAGTACCCGCCCCGTAAACTCATCCACAATCACGACTTCCCCGTCGCGGACAATATAGTTCACATCTTTTTTAAACAACTCTTTTGCCTTAATCGCATTAAAGATATAGTGCGCCCAAGGATCGTTGGGGTCATACAAATCCTTGACTTCCAGCAGATGTTCTGCCCTGGCAAACCCTTCATCCGTCATCAGAACGTTACGAGCTTTTTCATCTACCTCGTAATGCCCTTGCTTATTCCCGTCGCTCTCAACTTCCTTTTCCAGTGCCGACGCGATCGCTGCCGCCTTCATGTACTTCTCAGTTGGACGCTCGACTTGCCCGGAAATAATCAACGGCGTCCGCGCCTCGTCAATCAACACCGAGTCTACTTCGTCGATGATGCAATAGTTCGGGGGACGCTGTACCACATCCGCCATTGAGGTTGCCATGTTGTCGCGCAGGTAATCAAAACCTAGTTCGCTGTTCGTGGCGTAAGTAATATCGCAGGCGTAATTTTTCTGGCGTTCGCTTGGCCCCATTCCCGATTGAATCAGCCCTACGCTCAAGCCCAAAAACCGATGCACCTGACCCATCCACTCGGCATCGCGCCTCGCCAGGTAGTCATTGACCGTGACTACGTGGACTCCCTTGCCAGTCAGGGCGTTGAGGTAAGCCGGTAGGGTTGATACCAGGGTTTTTCCTTCCCCAGTTTTCATTTCGGCGATTTGACCTTTGTGCAGAACAATCCCACCGAGCATTTGCACGTCAAAGTGGCGCATTCCCAAAACTCTCCGCCCTGCTTCCCGCACGACTGCAAAAGCTTCTGGGAGCAACTCATCCAACAGTTCTTGGCGTTCCCGCGCTGTCTTAGTTTTCTCCAGTCGCTGTTTAAATTCTGCGGTTTTGCCCGTCAGTTGTTCGTCGGACAGCGCTTGGATTTCTTCCTCCAAGAGGTTGATATCTACAACATAAGGTTGGTATTTTTTGAGCTTGCGTGCGTTGGGGTCGCCCAGTAATTTTTTAAACATAGCAGCAAAAGGAAACTTTAGAAGGATGAAGGATGTTAGCGATTCGCTGTCGCGTATAGCGGTGCTTTCTTCGCAGGATGAAGGATGAAGGATGAACTTAGGAGTCAGAAGTCAGAAGTCAGCGGAGAAGTCCTACTTGATTCATCTTTCTGCCTAGCGGTTTTATGCCTCCAACGACCTTCGGCATTTATCAATCATCGTATCATTTCCACTTAGGCTGAGATGGTACGGGCATCCCGTCTAACTTTAGGGTGAATTTTCCCATTCAGCAGTCAGATCCCGGAAGTTGTATTGATTAGCGCCAGGGTGACAGGTGACGCAACTAGAGAGTTTTACGGGCTGGGGCAGTTCGACGCGAGGATGAAGTGCTTTTAAATAGCGAGATTCTGTAACCCGATAGGGCACGGTTTCTTTTTCTAGTTGGGGACGAGAGTAAGTCCTCACGTAATCCCAAATCAGTAAAAGTGAGGGAGTGATGATGCGCGGCAACTGCGTCCCGTAATGTTGGTGCGTTTCTTGCAGCAGATTTTTCCAGGTTTCCATCGGCAGAACGGCTGGGGGGACGGCAATGTGACAGGTGGAACAGTTATCCACGTAAAGTTGCTGTCCCAATTCGAGGCGACTGATAACCGGATCGACGGTGCCCATTATTTCTGTCGCTGTGTTGGCAGTGGTTGGGGACATTTGGGCAATGGGGACTTTGCTCTGAACGTCCATCGCCATTGCCATTCCCCATCCCAGGATGATGCTCCAGACTAAGAGCAGCAAAAACAAAGTAAAAAGCGATCGCTTGCGGATGCCCTTAGGCGCGGCTTCTCGCCCAGGGAAAGAGCGGGAGCGGGTTTTTGACCGGACAAGCTTTGGCATAACGGATGCTTGGGTAATGGGTAATGGGTCGTGGGTTGTGGTTTGTGAGTTACACCGACTACCTGCTACCTACTACCTACTACCAAAAGACAACTGACAAGGGACAAAAGTCTATGGAATCGGAATCGAGCGCAGCAGACGCTCCACAATCGTCTTAGCACGGCGACCGCCCGATGGAATGAGACGATGGGAAAGGACGTGAGGTGCCAGGAACTTCACATCATCGGGAATAGCATAATCCCGCCCTTCCAAAAAAGCCAGTGCTTGGGTACTTCGCTGCAAGGCAACGGTACCGCGAGGACTGGCACCGAGCGTAATTTCTTCATCTTCCCTCGTCGCCCGCACCAAGTCGAGAATGTACTGTTGCAAAGACGCCTCTACCTTCACGCCGCCACACAGACGCCGTAACTCCAGCACGTCTTCCAGGGAAATACAGGGCTGTAAATCTTCCACCCTAACGCCTTCAGCGAGCCGTTGCAGCATTTGGAGTTCTTCTTGCTCGCTGGGATAGCCCAAAGTTAAGGAAACCGTGAAGCGATCCATTTGGGCTTCTGGCAAGGGAAACGTCCCCTGATACTCAATTGGATTCTGAGTTGCGATCGCAAAAAACGGATTGGGTACGGTGCGAGAAACCCCATCGACGGTGACTTGTCGCTCTTCCATCACTTCTAATAAAGCAGATTGGGTGCGGGGGGTGGCACGGTTAATTTCGTCTGCCAGCAGCACGTTTGCAAACACGGGTCCCGGCAGAAATTCAAACTCGCGTCCGGCGGGATTCCAGATATTCGTGCCGGTGATATCAGTGGGCAAAAGATCCGGAGTACATTGAATGCGTTGAAACTTTCCGTCAATCGAGCGTGCCAGCGATTTAGCCAACAGGGTTTTACCAACGCCAGGGACATCTTCCAACAGGGCGTGACCACCGGAAAGGAGGGCTACTAGCACTAAGCGAATGGCATCTGCTTTGCCGACAACTGTGCGACCCAGATTTTGCGTCAGCTGCTCAATACGTTGTCTCATAGTCGTTATTTTTTCGTCATTCGTCAGTAGTGAATTCGTCCATTGTCCGTCGTCTGTTGTCTGTTGTCTGCCAACAGTGACAATGACTGATGACGATTGAGTATGGACGAATGAGACCGCTTAGCCATTCACGCTTAAAAAGGCTCTTGCTGCCTCGCAGTCTGCCTGTATTTGTATCTCACCTCACTCTATTGCAGTCCTCAGTCCTCAACCCTCACTCTTTGGCTCCTCACTCTTCGACTCCTCAGTCCTCAGTCCTCAGTCCTCAGTCCTCAGTCCTCAGTCCTCAGTCCTCAGTCCTCAGTCCTAAATAAGGCTCTTGCTGCCTCGCAGTCTACCTGTATTTGCGTCTTAAGCGCGTCCAGGGAAGCAAATTTTTGTTCGGGGCGCAAAAACTGTTCCAAGCTCACAGTTAAGGTCTTTCCATATAAATCTCCGACCCAATCTAACAGGTGAACTTCTAGGGTGGAGGTGGTACCGTCTACCGTGGGGCGATTGCCAATATTCATCACGCCGATGCCCTCTATTGGCAAGGAGCAACCATCCGCCGCTACTTTGGCTTCCCCATTCCCTGTTTCTGTTTGCCCGGTGGCTTCCGAACCATCCTCGGTTTCGCTATAAACTCTGACACAATAAACGCCCTGTCGGGGTAAAAACTTTTCTGAAGGAAGTTGTAGGTTGGCGGTAGGAAATCCGATGGTTCTGCCTAGTTGTTGTCCTTTCACGACTAATCCAGTGAGAGTGTAAGGACGCCCTAGTAGCCGGTTTGCCTGCTCTAAGTCTCCTTCTTGGAGCGCCTGACGGATGACTGAACTGCTAATCCGTTCGCCCTCACAGGTTTGCAACGGCACCAGGGTGACATTGATGCCATAAGAGTGCGCGATCGCTTTTAAGTCCGCCCCCGTACCCGCTCTTTGGCACCCAAAGCGAAAATCCTCTCCGACACTCACACTTTGCGCTCTGAGTTGTCCCACCAAAATCTTTTCTACAAACTGCTGCGGACTCAAAGCAGCCAGTTCCCTGTCAAAAGGCAACAGCACCAGCTGTTCCACACCCAATGCCTCTAGTTGTCGGACTTTTTCGGGTCGGGGTGTTAGCAGTCCTCGGCGTTGACCTGTAAAAAACTCTCGCGGATGCGGATTAAACGTCACCACTGTAGCGATGGGATGTTCGTTGGAACTGAGAATTTTCGTCTCAGGCGACCGTCCCGTGTCCTCACTTTGGCTTTGCCAATGGTATTCTAACCGCCGATGCAGGGACGATGGAGGAAGCGTTGGTACACCCGGAACGTCAGAAGCCTTCAAAATTGGTTTGACGACCTGTTGATGCCCGCGATGCACACCGTCAAAGTTTCCCAAGGCAACAGCGGTTGGTTTTAGAGCAGTGTCAGGAGAAGAAGTTACCCACACGCTTTACATTTTTACATAATTTAGTCGTTCGTCATTAGTCATTAAGGATTAGCCAATGACCAATTTAGGCAGAAACGCCCGCTTCTTGGACAGCGATCGCATTTGGCAGATGATTCTGTGGCACTAGCTGAATTGACAAGCCTTCCCGCGCCATTATCGCTTCGGGAAACTCTTGCGCCACCTGTTCGCCAACCCGATCGAGAAAATCATCATTGTGCAGCGGATCGTGGTGGAAAATTACCAGTTTTTTCACATTCGCGGCACGAGCTACTTTCACGGCTTCCTGCCAGGTCGAATGTCCCCAACCTACTTTAGAAGATTTGGGTGAGTCGTATTCCTCATCCGTGTAGGTAGCATCATAAATCAGGACATCTGCATTCCGAGCCAGCCACAAAACTTTTTCATCCATGCGAGTCGGGGAGTGTTCTGTATCGGTCACGTAGGCGGCAGCGCAACCCCGCCAGTTGACGCGGTATCCCACAGCTTCCCCAGGATGGTTTAACAGGGCATTTTCGACTGTAATTTCTCCAATTTGTACCTTTTGCCCGATTGGCAAATCGTAGAATTTCAAATCGGCTCCCATGATTTGTAAAGGCACGGGAAAATTTGGGTGGAGCATTTGGTCGCGCAGGCGCTGCTCAATCGTCGAACCGTTCGGAGCAACCGTTCCATGAATATGAAACCGATTCCCCTTAATAAAAGCAGGAACAAAGAAAGGAAACCCTTGAATGTGGTCCCAGTGGGAGTGGGTGAAGAACATATAAGCTTCCACCGGCATTTGAGATAGCAGGGATTGCCCTAATACTCGTAGGCCAGTGCCGCCATCGAAAATCAGGCGTTCACCACCCACTCTCATCTCAACACAAGGCGTATTGCCGCCATACCGGACTGTCTCCGGCCCCGGACAGGCGATACTTCCTCTTACTCCCCAAAAGTGAATTGTGAATAGGTTTTGCATGCTAGACATGGGTGTTGCCTGTAGGATTCCGATCGCGGGTCATCAAAAAGGTTTTACTGATTGTTCATATAGTTTGATGCCAGAAGCCTGCACGAGATTGGGACCGTGCTTGCTTGAGGAAAGTCCAGCCAATCTCAAAAAGCCTTGGTTGCTCAACCAGGCTCAACAATTCAGCGGCTGACGTAGAGAGTGATCCGGCAGAAGACCCTATTCTTCTATTTGAGTATGACTCAAAACTGCTCCCTGGCATAATTACAGATGCCGCTTTTGCAAGCGTTTTTTACGGAAACTTTTTAAGTTACGCTATTGCCTCTGGTAGGACACGCATCCAAACTAGGAGGACGCTAGCTTTTGGATTAATTTAAAAAGCTTAGCAGTTTAGTCGTAAAAACGTCTGGCACTTGTGCAACAGTAATCTGTGATCTAGCTCACCTTCAAAATATAAACAAGTCGCTAGAGGATAAAACTTGCCTTGTGTAGACAGATGAAGTTGCACACCTGGAGAGCAAAATTTCCTAAGAGGAGCAGATTATCTCTCCCTCTCTATATCGATCTTACCAAGTCTGAGTCTAGATTGCCTGCCGCTTAGTTGAGTGAAACTTTTTTAGTAAGAGTTGATTGAGAATCACAACGCTCTCCTGAACTCGTTGCCCACATATAGATTGAGGGGGATTGAGGGCGTTCTTTGGGAATGCAGCTCATCTATATCAGAATCTGAATCAGAGCAAAATATAAAGCCATCAAAAAACCGCTTTTTGTGACGGGCACTCTGGCACTCAGGTGCTTTCATCAGTCACCTCCTCCACTTCTGGCGTCACTGATTATCTAGCGTGCGCCTAGAATATCTAGTTCAACAATCTTCGTCAGCTCGGTATACACAGCCATATTAAGCAAGGAAAGATATCTACCCGCTACCAGCCTCTGCCAGGTCTTGTAAGCTCTGAATCATTGTATTTATTGCTTGCTTAGTACCGAGGGGCACCCAGCTTGCTACTACGATTGCCTTTAACAAGATTGCTCAAATCGATAGCAAGACAATAGTCCTTCTCCGTTGAGTACACACTGGAGGAGCGAACAATATATTTGTCTATTTGTCCAAACATCAGCCTTGCAGGGAATACCAGCGAGAACCGCTATAACTGCGCTGTCTCATCCCACTTTAGATTTTGGATTTCAGGTTTTGAATGGCACAAGTCTTTTCAGCAACGACTTTCAGCAATTTACTTGTGGCGACATTCAGGTGAAATGGTCTCAAAACTTGCTTGAAGCGTTGTTTATTTTAGCTAAACCGAATCTCTGTATAGCAGTAATACCACTTCAGGGCTTCGCATACTTACCCTTGAGAAGGCTGCTTACCTTCGGTAAATACTCAAAGCAAGCAGGATTGATTTCGCGATTAGCGAAATCAATCCGTATTGATATCAGTGCCAAAAAGAATTTACTTATGATTTTGGCGGTAAAGTAACCTGCCTAAAATATTCAACCTCGTGTTTCGACTCGGTAAATACTGAAAATGGCTTTTATAGGATTTGTATTACCCAAATAAGTGCGTATTTCTGCTGAAGACGTTACACCTATAAATGTGGAACACTTAATATTGAAGCTCGATATTTTGCGGTAATTACAAAAGTTGAAACCTTGCGATCGCTGCCCAGAATGATTGACTGGAAAGAATTTCAAGGCGCAAGCATCAGTTTTAAGCGTAGTGTCTCTTATAGGTAAATGCCTAGAAAAATGCTCGGACATCAGCAAAAAAATACTCATGATTTGAGTTTAAATGAAGATACGAAGAAGTTTTAAAAAATCGATAGACAATCAAAAGAATACTCTCTACAGTAGAGGTAACAATAAATTAAACATGATTGATTTTCAGGAAAATCAGGGGAAATCTACAAGTTCAAGGCATTTCATTGATGTTTAAACATCCTGTGATATACAACCTTGCACTGTAGTGCAAAGATCGCAGATTCCATAGCGCAACTTCAGTTCACTCTTAAATTGGTAAAGGTTTTAATTACGATGAAAAGGACAATCCCAACTCTACTTAGTTATTCCTTCGTGGCTGCTGGTGTTGCGATCGCATCTTCTGCATTTTCCCCAGCCCATGCTGCCTCAATGACTTTTAGCTCCAATGACTTTACAGGTGCTAACGCGAAGGTCAACTTTACATTGGATGACGCCATAGCCGGACCAGGCAAAATTCAGTTCACAGTGGCTGTTGACACGAAATTCTCATTTGGGGACATTCGCGGAATCTTCTTCGACATTCTTGATAACTCGCTCCTAAGTGGTCTGAGCGTAGTTGGTCAAAACCAACTAGGTCAAAACCAATTAATAACCACGACTGCCTATAGCACCAGCGACAACCTTAGCACTGTTGGTCAAGCTAATTTGAATGGCGATGGAGGCAATCACTCATTTGAATTTGGCATAGAAATTGGTGACACAGGTTTGAAGGGCGGTAAGGACGACTTTCAAACGGCCGTTTTTACCCTGTCCCATGCCACAACAGCTTTAACCCTCTCTCAGTTTTACGGTCAGGAATTCGGAGTGCGCCTGATGAGCGTAGGAGATACCAATGATGAAAAATCTCGTCAGGAAAGTAGCAAACTAATCGGAACCGCAGGTCCAGCGCCAGCACCTGCTCCAGCACCTGCTCCAGCACCTGCTCCAGCACCTGCTCCAGCACCCGCACCAGCACCCGCTCCAGCGCCAGCACCAGCACCTGCTCCAGCACCTGCTCCAGCACCTGCTCCAGCGCCAGCACCTGCTCCAGCGCCAGCACCTGCTCCAGCACCTGCTCCAGCACCTGCTCCAGCACCTGCTCCAGCACCTGCTCCAGCACCCGCACCAGCGCCAGCACCAGCGCCAGCACCCGCTCCAGCACCAGCGCCAGCTCCGGCACCAGCTCCAACACCAGGTGGCACCACCGGCGTTGATTACAGCAATGGCGGAACGGGAGTTGACTACGGTTCCGGCACCAATCCCAGTACCGGCGGCACTAAGAGTAACCCTAAACCAGTACCCGAACCCAGTACAGTGGGCGCACTCATGCTGACAAGTTTTGCCGCCATGCGGTTTGGCAAAAGACGGAAGACAAGCGCACAGTAGCGTTAAGCGCTAGTTAAGCGACTGTTTTACCTCCCCTAGAGATACATATTTCAAAAAGAGCTTCTCACTTACGATACGGTGAGAAGCTTTTGCTCAGGGTGAATTTACTTCAAGCCAAAAATCTCAATGCGATAGGTATGTGAAAGTAGGAAAACTTATGGAAACATCTGCTCAAGTCAAGGAGATAAAAGTCAAACTGCTTTTAGCAGGGGGGCATCAATACACTGTCTTTCTAAAGTCAGACGCCCCTATGCTAGAAAATCTGTTAAAAACTGTTGTGGCTCGCTCTTATAAGCAAGAAGATGGTTTTTATGGGTTGTTCCAGATTCCGATTGATGAGGGTCGCGCTTCTCTGTGTTTTCCAAGCGAACATCTGGTTGGTGTAGTTACCGAACCCTCAGTTTTTGTCATGCAAGAGGAACTGAAACCTCAACCAACGGATGTTTTAGCGTCTCCCTACGTGCAAATTGACAATTTTCTGACTCAAGAGGAACACAAACAACTACTCGACTATGTGTTTAAAAAAGAGCCAGCCTTTGTACCTACCAGCATTTCAACCGATGCGACTGATTATCGTCGGTCTATGGCTCTCTACTCTTTCCCTGAGTTTTCAGAACGGATAGTCAATCGCCTGCGAGCAATTTTACCGGATATATTTAGTAAATTAGGGATTCCATCATTTCCTGTATCTCAAATTGAGTCACAATTAACCTCTCACAATGATGGAAATTACTACAAAGTTCACAATGATAATGGTAGTCCTGATACTGCTACCAGAGAATTAACCTATGTTTACTACTTTTACCGAGAACCCAAAGCTTTCTCTGGTGGAGAGCTACTAATTTATGACAGCAAGATTGAAAATAACTTTTACGTGAAGGCTGATTCCTTTAAAACAGTTGAGCCTCGTAATAATAGCATTGTGCTTTTTCTCAGTCGTTATATGCATGAAGTATTACCTGTGCAATGTCCCTCAAAAGCCTTCGCAGATAGTCGCTTTACGATTAACGGATGGGTTCGACGTTGATATTTTTGCGCCTTCAGCCAGATTTTTTTCTCTAGCTTCAGCGCTAAGCAATATTAAATGGCTCTTTTTCCCTTAAGGATTGATTTCTGGGAAATTTCCACAAGAAGCTCTCCGCTTTGATTAAGCGGGGAGCTTTTTAGGATGGAGTGGGACTTCCGGTACGGGACGTGCTAACTAAGCGAACTAAGATTTTCAGTCAACTCTACTCGGAAAACAAGATATAGATGGGTTTGACTAGACTAAGATCAAGAAAAATTACTTAATATTTGAGGACAAGATGGCTCCTAAAGTGGAAATTTATACCTGGAGCAGCTGCCCCTTCTGCATCCGTGCCAAGGCTTTGCTCGATAAAAAAGGGGTTGATTATATCGAATACGGCATTGATGGGGATGAGGCGGCACGGGCGGAGATGGCAAAACGCGCAAATGGGCGGCGTTCCGTACCTCAAGTTTTTATCAACGATCGGCATATTGGTGGCTGTGATGATACCTATGCGCTAGAAGCTCAAGGCAAGCTCGATCCACTCCTACAATCAGCATAGTCATTCGTCATTTGTTATTCGTCCTGAGCTACTGTTTGCGGACAACGGACAGCGGACAACGGACAATGGACAAAAGACAAAAAGCTGATAGCTAACATGAAACTTGCTTTTATTATTGACCCCATCGAACGCCTAGATCCCGGTCACGATACCAGTGTGGCGCTGATGGAAGCAGCACAAGCACTGGGACACGAAGTTTGGATTACTCAGGCGAATTTATTGAGTGTGGGGGATGGCAAGGCTTGGGCGTTGCTGGAGCCGGTGCAACTGACGCCGGTGCATCTGGTGGAAGGACGCTGGGTGGCGGAGTCGCGGTGGTTTTCTGTAGGCGATCGCGTCTTGCAACCGCTGGAGGCAATGGACGCGGTTTTCATGCGAACAGATCCGCCAGTGACCGTTCCTTACCTCTACGCCACCTACATTCTGGACTATATCGATCCAGCGAAAACATTGGTGATCAACGCCCCCAATGGGCTGCGGGCGGCAAATGAGAAGATGTACGCACTCCAGTTTAGGGAGGCGATTCCAGAAACGATTGTCAGTGCGGATAAGCAGGTGATCCGGCAGTTTCTGGAGGCAAAAGGGGCAGCAATCCTGAAGCCGTTGGGAAATAAGGCGGGGGAAGGAATTTTATTTTTAGATCCGAGCGATCGCAACTTTAATTCCCTGATAGAACTCAGTACCCTTCAGGCACGAGTTCCGGTGATGGTGCAAACTTACTTACCTGCCGCTAAGGAGGGAGACAAGCGAATTATCCTGCTCAATGGCGAACCGATTGGAGCCGTGAATCGCATTCCTACAGGGAAGGAATTTCGCGGCAATATGGCAGTCGGGGGTAGAGTGGCTCAGACGGAAATTACCCAACGAGAGCGCGAAATTTGCGCCCAACTGGCTCCTACACTGCGCCAGGATGGTTTAATTTTTGTCGGGATTGATGTGATTGGCGGCTACCTCACGGAAGTGAATGTCACCAGTCCTACTGGCATCCGAGAAATCGATCGACTTGATGGCACCCGTCTCGGCTATCAAGTGATTGAATGGGTGGAAAAGTTTAGATCGGAAAACCCTGCATGACATTCAGCAATTCAGCCCAAGCATCGAACCCGATTGGCGTAGCAGTGGTGGGGACTGGATTTGGTCAAAAAATCCACATCCCAGGATTCCAGGCACACCCGCGTACTCAGGTGGTTGCAGTTTACAACCGGGATTTGGATAAAGCGAGAGCGATCGCTTCTGCCCAGAATATTCCCCACGCTTGCAACACCCTAGAAGAAATCGTTGCTTTACCGGATGTCGCCGCTGTCAGTATTTCAACGCCGCCCTTTTTGCACTATGAAATGGCGAAAACGGTGTTGCAAGCGGGGAAGCATTTATTATTAGAAAAACCCACAGCCCTGTCTGCGACTGAAGCACGTCAGTTGTATCAGTTGGCGAGAGAAAACGGCGCGATCGCTACGCTCGATTTTGAATTTCGCTTTGTCCCCGCATGGCAACGATTCGCCGAACTTTTAGCAGAAGGATATGTGGGACAGCAGCGCCTGATCAAGATTGATTGGCTGGTGTCGAGTCGTGCCGATGCCACGCGCCCGTGGAACTGGTATTCTCGGAAAGACCAGGGAGGGGGAGCATTGGGAGCCGTCGGTTCTCACGCTTTTGATTACATTCGCTGGTTGTTTGCACCTGTGCGGCGACTGTGTGCCCAGCTGATTACAGGAATCTCTGTTCGTCCAGACTCGAACACGGGTGAAATGAAGCCGGTGGATGCGGATGATACGTGTATGCTGATGCTGGAACTGGCGGATGGGACGCCTTGCCAACTGTGTATCAGTTCGGTGGTTTATGCATCGCGGACGCACGGGATCGAAGTTTATGGCGATCGCGGTACGTTAGTCTTAGGCAGTGAAAATCAGAAAGATTACGTACATGGTTTTCGCCTCTGGGCGGCACCTGCGGGTAAACCTCTTGCTGAGGTAGAAATTCCGCATCGGCTGGCGTTTCCCCAAACCTATACGGATGGGCGTCTGGCACCCTTTATCCGAGTTGTAGACAACTGGGTGCAGGCAATTGACGCCGGGAAAGCGATCGCGCCATCGCTGCGAGAGGGAGTTTATTCCCAGCTGTTGATGGATTTAGCCCATGAATCCCATCAGACGGGTTGCTGGGTGGATGTGCCAAGTTTGGACACTTTCCTGGCCAGTCGCTCATAGCGACAGTCAACGTAGGAGATTAAGCTTCAAATACAGTTAAGTTAACGTTTTGAGGCAACCTATTTGCACCCCCTTCGCCTCCTGAAAAAGGAGATTTTTTTCTCATCGCCCCCAATTTATCAGCGGGTTGGGGGATCTTCTTTCAAATACTGATTTATCTAAACGTATTTAACCCGAACCGGATCGCGTTGCAACTTTGCCATTTGCCTCGCGGCTGAGTTAGATTAAAACATCTTTTCAACCGCTTTTCCTCAGGGTGGGCAGCAATGTTACCTGTCGCAGTTTTCGTCTGTCTTGGCTGGATCGTGTCTGTTTGTATACACGAGTTTGGTCATGCGGTAGTTGCTTATTGGGGCGGGGATACCTCAGTTAAAGATAAGGGGTATTTGACCCTGAATCCCCTCAAATATACCGATCCAACTTTGAGTTTGGTTCTGCCCGTCGTCTTTCTTCTCATCGGTGGGATTGCCTTACCGGGTGCCGCAGTTTACATCAATCAAAGCCAATTACGCAATCGTTGGTGGAAAAGTGCTGTCTCCGCAGCGGGTCCCATCGCTAGTGTAATCGTGACTTTATTGCTCACGATTCCCTTTTGGCTGGGTTGGGTGACGCCATTCAGCCAACACTGGATTGGCCCAGCTTTAGCATTTCTAATTATTCTACAAATCTCCGTTATTCAGTTCAACTTTCTGCCAATTCCGCCGCTGGATGGTTATGGCATTATCGAGCCGTGGTTGCCCAATCAAACTCAAATTAAACTGAGAAAATTGAGCAAATATGGAATTATTGCCCTCTTCATTCTGCTTTCATTCGTAAAACCGTTAAATCTGCTTTTTTGGAAATCAGCTTTTACAATTGGGGCACTGCTTGGTGTTCCAATGGAATTGGTATGGAAGGGATACACATCTTTCAACGCTGATTCCGGCATTTTATTAGTAGCAGCAATTGGTGTTTTTTTACTAATTCGTAGAGTGATGAGTCCGCATCACGCTTGTTACGAAAAAGGCAATCAGCTACTTAAATCACAACAGTACGAAGAAGCGATCGCTTCCTATGACAAAGCCATTAAACTAAAACACGATTTTTGGGAAGCGTGGCACCATCGAGCCTGGGCGTTAGGAAGCCTACAACGGTATAAAGAAGCGATCGCTTCCTACGAGCAAGCAATTGTCCTCAAACCAGATAACCCCGCTACCTGGACTGACTGGAGTGGGGCACTCGCTGCATTGCAACGGTATGAAGAAGCGATCGCCTGTTGTGACAGAGCCATCGAAATCAATCCTCACTACCCTTATGCTTGGTATAACAAAGCTTGCTTCTGTGCCCTACAAGGCAAAGTTTCTTTAGCGCTTGATTCTCTAGAACAGGCAATTAATCTCGATACCAATACATTTAAAACCTATGCCAAAAATGAATCAAGTTTTTATCGGATTCAGCAACATGAGCGGTTTAAAAAAATGATTGGTGAATTGTAGCTAGTAAGATAATAGCCATTGCCTACCTTGCCCCTAACTAATGAGCCGCTAAAAATGATCTGGCATCCACGGTTCGGGACTGGCAAAGAGCAGCATGGCGGTCGATAAAGAATCGGCATCCCCTTCAATTTTCCCAATTGTTTGTAACTGATGAGCTGTCAGTAACCCTGTGAATAAAGGTGCTAAGCCTCGCACATCTAACCGTAATTCACCGCGTCCGCCTCTTGTCACTTCACCGCGTCCGCCGGAAACTGCCAAAACAAATTTTCCATTGTTATCGGGCAATACATTATCTTGAATTTCAAGATGTAATTCGGCTTCTAACCCAATCGGATAGCCGCGCATTGATAGTGCTTTTGGCACATCAACGACTCGCACCAACCATCGTTCTAAATGGGCAATTTTGTAAGTTTGTTCTGTGAGTAAAGACAAAAGCGGGTCTCCTGCCTGACCTTGCCAAATCACCTTGTCTGCGAGAGAACGGTGATCGGCAAAGAAAGTCCATAAACGACGTGCTGCTGCTGGTGTTAATGCCACCATGTCTCTGACTTCAAGGTGATAGCTTGTGTCGCCCCTCTTTTGGCTGAAAATGATGTAACCTTCTGCTTTGTCTTCAAAGCCAATCCGGTAGGCGTAAATCACGTCTTCTGGGGACTCGACAATGCCTTGCCAAATGGCTTGGTGGCGATCCAAGTTGCCACTGGAAGCGATCGCTCGTTGACGGTAGAGTTCGTGAAATTCGTGGTGAGTCGCTTCCACGCGCTGCATCGGCAAAGTGCGATCTTTGAGCAGAATCGTCTCTGTCGGCACCGTCAAACGGCAATAGTTCCCAGCTTGTTCGTAACCCACTTTCCGATAAAGGGCGCTGGTAGAGGCGTAGAGCGTCGATAGGGGAATCCCCTTAGCGTGACACTCCTTAACAATATTCGTCATCAGCGCCGCTGCTACCCCTGTGCCTCGATGCTCTGGCGCAATGCCCACGGCGGCAATTCCGGCGATAGGTACGCGAGAACCTCCGAACCACTGACCCATGTTGAGAATGCCTAAGCCCCCAGCCGTCTGTCCTCCTTGGCGGATGACGCGAAAGTTCTCCAGCCCAATCCGATTTAAATACATCTGCCAGCTATCTGGCGGTGAATTGAAGCACTGGGTTAAGATTTGCCCAAGCTGTTTAGCTTCTTCAGGGTTAGAAATCGTGCCGAATTCAAAGTTAGTTGTCATATTAGGCTGCTAATTGCTGATTAATTTTTTACGATCAGCCATCATTATCTGCGTCTGTGAAATCGAAGCGAACCGAAGGTCGTCCTTGGAGGACATCGCGTTCTGGATGAACCGCCTAAAACTTCATTCCATTCTCTGCCACGATGGGATTGAACTCATGCACCACTATCTCCCGATAGGTAGAATCGTGAGATAAGGGTTGCATCGCCACCGCCATACCAATGCCTATCCCTGGTGTGCCTGCTAGCGATCGCAGTGAAATAGTCGCCGTGTTTGCTGGTTTCGTAATCGCACCGTGCCCAATAAAAAGTATCAAAACTGTAGCCGTCAGAAGCATTAAAGCTAAGAAAATTTGGCGTTTCATGCTTGAATTCTACAGAGAAAATTGAGGGGCACATTTATCATAGACTCAACCAGATGTTGCATCTTCTACCTATGAGCTGTTGCCTCAACCCCGATTGTCAGAATCCTCTAAATCCTGATACGACAAAGTTTTGCCGAAGTTGCGGGGCAAAACTCATGCCGTTGCTGAGAGGACACTATCGCATTATCCAGCTTATTTCCAATGAGGGAGGATTTGGTAGAACTTATCTGGCAGAAGACATAGATAGGATGAATGAACCCTGCGTTGTCAAGCAATTTAGACCCCAAGTGCAGGGAACTGCGGCACTCAACAAGTCTATTCAACTGTTTAAACAAGAGGCAAAGCGTCTGCAAGAGATGGGACATCATCCGCAGATTCCCACGCTCTATGGCTACTTTGAAGAAGGAAATTATTTATATTTAGTGCAGGAGTTTATCGATGGGCAGGATTTATTGCAGGAGTTGGAACAACAAGGTGCTTTCAGTGAAAAACAGATTCGAGAGATGTTGCTGGATATTTTACCTGTTCTCAAATTCGTTCATGATAAAAATGTAATCCACAGAGATATCAAACCCGAAAATATTATGCGTTGCCGCTTAACAAGGGGAGGAAAGCGGGAGCTAGTACTGATTGATTTTGGTGCAGCTAAGCAGTTAACAGCAATAAAGGCAACTCAACGAGGTACAAAAATTGGTTCTTTCGGATATACTTCCTACGAACAAATGCAAGGGGGTGAAGTTTATCCAGCTAGCGATTTATTTAGTTTAGGTGTAACTTGTTTTCATTTGCTAAGTAATGTCAATCCCCACTTATTATTTCTTGATTATGGCTACGATTGGGTTTGTCAGTGGCGGAAATACATAAAATATTCAATTAGTAGTAATTTGGTTAATATATTAGATAAGCTATTGCAAAAAAATGTTGAGTACCGCTACCATTCGGTAGACGAGGTTATTCATGATTTGATGCGGAGTCCGCAAAATTTAACGCCTAAAATATCTGTAGCGCCGCCTAGAAGTAATAACCCTTTTAAAATTACGTCTTCAGCGGTTACACTGGTTAGAAACAAATTTTTAAATCAAGTTTTAGCAGGTAGTACCACATTAATATTATTGTTATTTGGATATAGTTATTTTAAACACGCCAATCTAAATAATTTTTCAATTAGTAATCTAACGTTAAGTCCGAATCAACCAATTTTTAGAAAAAAATTTGCTTTAGCGAACACTTTAAAGGGACATTCAAAGTCGGTTGCTTCTGTCACCATCAGTCCAAATGGAGAGATGCTGGCTAGTGGGAGTTTAGACAACACGATTAAATTGTGGAATCTGAACACGGGCCAGGAAATTTACACTTTGAAGGGGCATTCAAAGTCAGTGGGTGCTGTTGCCATCAGTCCAGATGGACAAATTCTGGCTAGTGGCAGTTGGGACAACACGATTAGATTGTGGAACCTTAAAAAAGCAGATAAAGTTCGCACGTTAATCGGGCATTCGAGCCAGGTTGTTTCTGTCGTATTCAGTCCCAATGGAGAGATTTTAGCGAGTAGCAGTTTAGATAATACGATTAAATTATGGGATTTAAAAACAGGTCAGGAAATTCACAATTTAAGTGGGCATTCTAACTGGGTTGTTTCTATTGCTTTTAGCCCAGATGGACAGATGCTAGCGAGTGGCAGTTGGGATAATACGGTTAAATTGTGGAATTTGAATAATGGGCAGGAAATTCGCACGTTGCATGGACATTTAAAAGCGGTTTATGCTGTCAGATTCAGCCCAGATATGCAAACCCTTGCCAGTGGTGGTATGGACGATACGATTAAATTGTGGAATCCAAACACTGGCAGGGAACTCTACACCCTTAAAGGACATTTTAACAACGTTGTTTCCCTGGCTTTCAGCCGCGATGGACGGACGCTGGCGAGTGGAAGTCAGGACTTTAGTATCAAAATTTGGCGAGTGCAGTAGCAATTTAAGACATTCGATTTGGGAATGGTAAGGGTAGCGATCGCGCTTAAGATTGCTGATACCTCATCCCCGGCAATTGCGACACTAACCCCATAAGTTCTAACTGCAACAGCGCACTGGAGACTGAGTTAGCTGGCTTACCCGTTTGCTGCACAATTAAATCAAAAGCCGTAGGTTCTGAGGAAATTGCTTGCCAAATCTGTTTAAGTTCTGGTTCTAAATCGGGTACGGGAGGCTGATTAAATAAGTCTAGCTGTTGCACTGGATCGAGTTTTGGAATCGCTCCGAGCATTTCTAGTAAATGATTTTCATCTAGAAAAGGCGTCGCTCCCTTACTAATTAATTTTAGACAGCCCAGCGACTGCCGATCGTCCAACCTTGCAGGCAAAGCATAGACATCTCGACAGAATTCATTGGCATAATCAGCAGTAATTAATGAACCGGATCGCGTAGGCGCTTCCATTACCAGCACCGCACGACTCAACCCGGCGATAATCCGATTGCGAGGGGGAAAGTGTTCGCGCTTCGGTTGGGTGCCAGCAGGATACTCACTCAGCGCTAACCCGCGATCGCATATTTGTTCGTATAAGGACTTATTGCGCCAAGGATAGACGACATCCACACCAGTACCAAAAACTGCCAGCGTCCGTCCCCCAGCTTCTATACAAACGCGATGCGCTTCCGTATCAATGCCATCTGCCATGCCGGAAACAACCGTGAAGCCGCTTTTCGTCAATGCAGCAGTGATTTTGCCAGTCCAGCGTCTGCCATATTCAGAGGGTTGGCGAGTACCGACAATGCCAATCGTTGGCGTAATGCCATGATTTTCTTGGAGTTGCACTTTGCCGCGATAATACAGCACTGGCGGTGGGGTAGGCGTCTCTAGAAGTAAGCGGGGATAATCAGCATCTGCTGGCGTCCAGAAACAGGGATTTTTTACCAAGTGTTCTTCTAAAAATTGTTGGGGATGCAGGCGCGATCGCTTCTCTATCACCCCCTCAATTGTTTGACGCCCAAACCCCTCCACCTCCCTCAAGGCGGCTGGATTGGCTTTCCAGGCTTCACTGAGCGTGCCAAAATGCTGGTGCAAGCGCCTGAGCAAAATTGGACCAATTCCAGGGATTTGCGACCATGCTAGCCAGAAGGCACGTTCTTCCATAACAGTTAAATGATTGGCAATACAGGAAACCTAACTCCCCCCCTTTAGGAGATCCTGTTGGCGAATTCTCTCTTTAACCTCTCCCCAATCCTTTCCCTATTAGGGGCGAGGCTCGGTAAGGGGGTTAGGTTTTAATTCGCCAACAGCTTCCTAGCAGGAGAGAAGTCATTACTATGGTGTTTAATCGCGTGCCTCAAGCCTTCGCCGAATGCTGTTGTTTGAGATAGACAAACACCGACTTATCACCAATATCCGGTGGAATTTCTTGCACAACCTTACGCAAGGCAAAGATGACAAATAGAATTGCCCAAACTGCCAATAATCCCCGTTCTACTGACACTGGCAATACACCCGTCAGGTGTCCCAGCAGCAACATTGGCAGCAAAGGCGTGAGAACTTTAGTTTCCAGACGGTTGAAGCAAAAGGCTTCTTTGAAGTAAATCCCCGTTAATGCCGCAAAGGTAAAGCCAACTCCAAAAAGGGTTATTGGGTGATTGTAGACATATAGGGCAAGAGGTTCGCTACTTTGCAGCGCCAGCACTGTCGCTGATAAAACACCAATTGCCCAAAAAGCTTGAAGGAGTCGGTGTAGCGGTTCTAGGTAAATATGGATGGTAAATAAACTGACGCCCAATGCCAAACAAAAACAAGCGTACAGCGGGGTGAGGAGTGACAATCCCATGTTTGTCTTTAGCACCAGGAAGCTACCTAAAGCAAAGCTTAAAGCCGCTACCATTAAGCCACTGCGGTAAACGATCACGCCAGTGCGATCGCTCTCGGTTATCGTAAATTCTCCAAACTGACCTTGATAAACTGCCGAATCAGACACATTTAACTGAGTCATAAAACCTATCCGAAAATTGCTATACAATATCAGCGATGCGGATGTATAAATCCCAATTAGGAATTGAATTAATCCAGATGAAGAAGCACCTCATCTCCCCAGTCTAGTTGCAGTTGCGACTGAGCATTGCCTCCGTTGACGGCAATTTCGACCCAACCGTGACTGCCAATTAAAGCGATCGCTTCTCCGGTTGGACTGTCGCTGTAAGTCTGGCAACTGGGTAGCCTAAATCCCACAACCACAGACCAGATTTTTCCTTGGACGAAGGTACCTGGAATATTTGTAATTAAGTTGCCAAAGCGATCGATATACTGAATGCAACCCGTGATACCCGCCTCTGTCTGGCTGCATTCAGGGATGGGCAGTTGAACTACGCTGGCTGGATCGATAGCGTCTCCCAGTTGTTCTAGTGGAACGCCGCTGGCAAGATGGGCACCTACGGGGGCAAAGATATCTCGACCGTGAAACGTTGAACTGGCTTCGTTTGTGCGCCAATAGTCGGGGTTCGTGAGTTCGACAGCGGCAATTTCTAGTAAGGACGGAGAAACCCCACTATTACTCAGAATGCCACTAAATAGCCCATTATCGGGTCCCACCAGGAAACCATCTGCAAGTTCAACTGCGATCGCTCTGCGGCTACTCCCCACTCCCGGATCGACAACAGCAATATGCACTGTCCCTTTTGGGAAATAAGGGTAGGCATTCATTAAACAAAATCTTGCGGCTGTAAGATTCTGAGGGGGAATCTCATGAGTGAGATCCACCACCGTCAGCGTCGGGTTGATTTGGGCGATCGCGCCTTTCATCACCCCTACATAAACATCACTCAAGCCAAAATCGCTCGTCAGAGTAACGATCCGGTTGTCATACATCTTTGTTAAGAAGGATTCTTTGTGCCAAGCGCGGGTGCGATGCTGTTGATGCGACCAGAACGCGCGGTGGTTTGAACGTCTTTTTTGAACGTTTTCAGAGTCTAGCTTACCTTCAGCAAGGGCGATCGCTCCCAGACCCTAATTCGTTCCACAGCCTCAACCCTTAACGCTAGCTAACAAACTATGAATATTCTGTAACAAAAACTACCATTTTTTGGGTATTTAGGTTATATTAGATAAGTAGCAGATACCTCAAGTCGCTTAAAAAAAATGTCCATTATGAACGGAAGACGCCAAGATAACCAGAAAAATGCGGCTGCGGCTCACCGCGAAAATATTCAAAAAAGCTTGCAGCATCGTCTAGAAATTGCCAGAGCCAAAGGTGACGAAGCTTTGATTCGCCAGTTGGAAGCGGAAGCCAACTACTTCCACTAAACCTGAATTAAGCGATACTCTCAGTCTCAAATACCGAGCCTTCGGAGTCTGCTGTTTCCGTGCAAGTGTACTGGGGCAAAACCGCCACAAATGCCATGCTATGCACGTTAATTAAATAAAACAAAAGGGGATGCCGTTTACTAGCGGCATCCCCTTTTTGATTAGAGCGTCTATCGATTCAGATCTCCGACTTCTTAGGGAAGTCGGGGATCTCGCGTTCACGAATCATTTAGAATTGCTATACGGTAATGGGTCATTGGAGAAAGGGAGAGAATTCTTCATAGCTTCCCGGTTCCTCCTAGCGCCCGCCCACCACGACATTTTTAATTCGCAGATGGGGACCCCCCACACTCACTGGTAGCGGCATTTGTCCGCCTTTACCGCAACCGCCGTTGATATAGATGGAGTCGTTCCCAATCGCCTCAATATCTTTGAGCGTTTGGAAGACATTGCCAGTCAGACTGGCATCAGTCACTCTTTCAGCTATCTTGCCATTGCGAATCATATAGCCTTCAGCAGCGGCAAAGGTAAACATCTCGCCGTTGGTTTGTCCGCCAAGCATCCGCACCGCATAGACGCCTTCCTCGATATCCCCAATCATGTCATCGAAGGAGTGTTCCCCCGGTTCAATGCCAGTGTTCGTCATCCGCACCAACGGGGGATAAGTGGCGTTGAGTGCCCTAGCGTTGCCGGTAGGAGCTTCGTGTAGCTTGCCAGCAGTTTCGCGGTTATGCAAGCGCTGGGTGAGGATACCGTCTTTAATTAAATATTTGCGTTGAGCGGGGACGCCTTCATCGTCATACTTGAGAGAACCAGGTAAATCGGGCATCGTGGCATCATCAACCACATTCAGTTGTTTGATGGCTAAGGGTTTGCCTAAAGTAAGCAATTCCTGCATCCGGGGGTTTTCGTAGACAAAATCAGCTTCCGAAAGATGTCCAAAAGCTTCGTGAATGAAGACACCGGCGAGGTAGGGGTCGAGAACGACGGTATATTGTCCGCCTTTGACTGATTTGGCTTCCAGTTGACCGACAGCGCGTTTGGCGGCTCCCAGTACCTGGTCTTCAATTCCTTCGAGAATGTTATAGTCTGTGCGGGAATGGACAGATTCAAAGCCTTGGCGGGGGGCAGAACCTTCTTCCCTAGCGATCGCCCCAAATCGACCCGACACATCCAAGCGTTCTTGGGCAATACAGGTGCCGAGAGAATTGGCAAAATAGGTGATGCCGAAGCGATCGCGCAAATTCACCATTGTCGTTTGAATTCGGGGGTCAAAATCTAGCAGCAGTTGGTTATATCCCTCCAATAACCGCCGCTTTTCTGCCAGAGAAACCCCACGTGGATCGCGCCCGATTTCCACCGCCACATAATCTTGAATGGGTTCCACTGGCGCTAGCATCGTCGTTTCTTTTCCGACCAGATGTGCTTGAGAAATCGCTTCTTCAATCCGGTCTTTCAACTCAGCTAAACCATTGAAAGTGACAAAACTCCAGCCGCCCATGTGGCAAGCGCGAATGCCCCCAGCGAGGGTAAAGTTACGATCTACGGCATCCAGCTGATGACCGCGAAAGGAGATAGAGGTAGACTCACTTTGTTCTAAGCGAATTTCTAGATAATCTACCGCTGTACGGTAAGGAGCGATCGCTGCCTGTAACCGATCTTGCATAGAAGTTTCCACTTTTTAATCCTTTTATTTAGCCCCTGATAGGGATTCTAGGCGATTGTTAGGGCAGGCTGCTTAAATCGATTGGCACTGGATTATTGCTTAATTTGTACTAAACCGAAGGTGAAATCAGATTAATTATCGGATTTCTCCCTTCAGTTAAAAATTTGTCTATATTTACCTTTGCAACATCTAGCTCAGCGGATTATGGTTGCAAGGAGAAAACATCTCGCATTTTGAACCCCTAAACCGCCGTATTATGTCCCAAACTCGGCTTTGGCGATACTTAGCCAGCGTCGCCATACTGACTGCCATCTACATTGGTGCAGCAAAACTATCACTGGCGCTTCCGGTGTTGAATAAGTACGTAACGCCGGTTTGGCCTCCGGCGGGGATTACCCAAGGCGTGCTGTTTATCGGGGGGCGAAAGCTTTGGCCTGGAGTCGTGCTAGGTGAATTTTTATTTGCCAAAGTAGTTCTGCACGTACCCCTATCTGTTGCCATTGCTGGCAGCTTGGCTACCACCTTGCAGGCTCTAGTCGGGGTCACGTTGCTTCGTTCGATTCGTTTGCGCCCCTCTCTGGATCGCCTGCGAGATGTTTTCGGTTTTCTCGGCTTGTCTGTGATGCTGTCTACTCTAGTCGCTTCCACTCTGGGTTTGACGACTCTTTGCTGGGCAAATCTTATCCCTTGGAGCGACTATGCGACGACGTGGTGGACGTGGTGGTTAGGGGATGGCATGGCAGTTTTAGTGTTAGTCCCGGCGATCTTGACTTGGAGTGTCCTTCCTCGCTTAGACACAAGACGAGAGCGAATCATCGAGGCGATGCTTTTGCTGACTTTGCTTGCAACCGTCACCCAGTCAGTTTTCTTCGCCAAAACTGCTACAGCAATCGCTCACTATCCCCTTGCCTACATGCCCTTCCCTTTGGTCGCTTGGGCAGCCCTCCGATTTAATCAGCAAGGCGCTGTATTGGCAACTCTACTTGTCTCCTGCATTGCTATCTGGGGCACCGCCTTGGGGGATGGGCCGTTTGCGGCAGTTGCCATTAATACCGACCAAGCTTTGCAATTTTTACAAGCCTTCATGGGCGTTATCGCAGTCACTGCTTTGGTTTTGGGGGCGGCGGTTGCGGAACGCGCCTCAGCTGAAGCGTCACTGCGCTCTAGCGAAGCCAGTCTCGCCAACGCCCAACGGATCGCCCATCTCGGTAACTGGGATTTAGACTTGGTTAAACAACAACTGCGATGGTCGGATGAACTTTATCGCATCTTGGGTTTTTCACCAGCAGAATTTGAGCCAAGTATGGAACGATTGCTGACATCCGTTCACCCAGATGACCGAGAACGGGTCAGAGAATTGATAGACGCCGCATCGTATTTCAAGCAAGCCTTCAGCACTGACTTTAGAGTTGTTTTATCCGATCGTTCTGAGCGCATTGTCCACGGCACTGGCAAAATTATTCAGGAGCAAGGAGGGAAAGCCGCTCGACTCATCGGCACGATTCAAGACGTTACAGAACAAAAAAGAATCGAGCAAGCACTGCTGCAATCGGAAGCTCAATTACTCGAACTTGCCCACAATCTCGATCGGAAAGTAACCGAAAGAACTCTGGAGTTAGAAGAAAAGAATAATGAACTCGCGCGATCGCTCACCTCGCTCAAACAAGCCCAACAGCAATTAATTCAAGCTGAAAAAATGTCGAGTTTGGGGCAATTAGTAGCAGGAATTGCTCATGAAATTAATAACCCCATTAACTTTATCACTGGCAATATTAGCCATATTACTGCTTATATTCAAGACCTCCTCGACATCCTGAACCTTTACCAGCAAAATTATCCCACCCCACCCCCGGCGATTCAAGCGTATAGCGAAACGGTTGAACTGGACTTTGTGATTGAGGATTTACCGAATCTTCTAGAGTCCATGAAAACGGGTGCAGAACGTATCCGTCAGATTGTGATATCCTTACGCAGCTTCTCCCGTCTGGATGAAGCCGATATGAAGCCGGTGGATATTCATGAAGGCATCGATAGTACGTTGCTGATTTTACAGCGTCGCCTGAAAGCGCGTCCGGGACATCCAGGCATCGAAGTGGTTAAAAATTACGGTGACTTACCCCTCGTGGAGTGCTATCCGAAACAACTCAATCAGGTGTTTCTCAACCTGCTTAGTAATGCCATTGATGCCTTAGAAGAAAGAATGAAAGAGGAAGAAAAGGCCAAGGATGAAATTACCCTTTCAGGATTTTCACCTCAGCCGTTTGCGATCGCCCTCACCACCCAAATTTTGTCACCCACTCAGGTGCAGATTGAAATTTCCGACAATGGCATCGGCATGACTCCGGAAGTCAAAAACCATATTTTTGAACCATTTTTTACCACCAAACAAGTCGGCAAAGGCACCGGCTTAGGTTTATCGACTTGCTATCAAATTGTGGTAGAAAATCATCAAGGACAGCTCATCTGTCTATCGCAGCCAGGATTAGGGGCAACATTCCAGATCGTCATCCCCCTGCGGCAGAGTGGTCATCGCGAAACCAGTGGTTATACTGGTAGCTTCAATGAAAATGTGAACTAAAACTGCTGATTCAACAATGAGACAGCGCGTATGAAATTTGAGCTGGTTCGCTGGACTTCCAATATATTGCGGGTTTTGTCCCGCAATCTGGACTGGATGACGTGGAATCTGTTTCTGGCGTTTATCCCTCTGCTGTTGAGTATTTGGCTATTTCGCAGCAGGCAAAAGCGATCGCTCATCTGGTGGGCGGGAGTCTTAGTTTTTATCGCGTTTTTGCCGAATGCGCCCTATTTGTTGACAGATATCATTCACTTGATTCATGATATTCGCGCCAACTACTCGGTGTGGATGATTACGCTAGTTCTCATCCCCCAGTATTTGTTAGTTATCCTGGCTGGCTTTGAAGCTTACGTTATATCTTTAATTAATCTAGGTTACTATTTACATCGCCACGAACGTAGTAAATACATTCTTTGGATGGAGCTAACTTTGCATGGTCTTAGCGCCATTGGCATTTATTTAGGGCGATTCCTACGCTTCAACAGTTGGGATTTTGTTACTCAACCGGATGCCGTATTTACTAGCGTACTGGATGACTTGGTCGGCAAATGGCCTGTGGTGGTCATGGTTGTCACCTTTGTCATAATTTCTGGCTTGTACTGGCTGATGAAGCAGGTGACTTTGGGGATAATTTTGCGAAGGCGGTTAAAAGCTATCCAGTCGCCATCCAATCAAAATCATACGGACTCCCCGACAGCTTAAGCGTTTGTTTCTTTCAAGGTGAGCCGAGAATCAATCAATTTAGATATCAATCTCATCAGCCGCAAATTGACGAACTGCTTTCACCAGATCCGCAGGGGTGCCGATATCCAGGTAGGTTCCATCCGGAAATGTTTCGGCTTCCACCCGCAAGCCGCTGTCAATCGCTGCCTGAACCACATCGCTAATCGGCAGCTCTTTCGCCTGTGGCACTTGCCCAGCTTGGATTGCAGCGAGATACTCGTGCATAAATTGGGTAAATACTGGCGTCCAAACCGCGATCGCCCACATATACTTTAAATCGCTAATCGGCGGTTTTTCGACCACGAAGTGGACTCGTCCTTGGGCATCAAAATCAACCATCCCGGCTTTATGAGGTTGATCGTTCGGAAATAATCCCAAAACCGCATCGGCATTACCAGCCGCAAGCCGTGCCAGCAACCGCACAAAGGCGTCTTCAGGCTGAAAAAGGATGTCGGGAAAGCCCAGTGCTACCACTGCGTCTTGCACGAAGGGATAGGCTTGATCCAAGGTATAAGGAACGCCATAAGGCAACCCCAGCATCAGATAGCCGAGGTTCATGTCTAGCAGGGTGCCGTCCCCAAAATAAGCCGGAATATCCCATTTTCCCGGACGCAGTACGGTGTATGCCTTCTTAATCCCTGCCAACCGCATTTTCTCTAGTAAGTAATGACTCACGACTTTGGGGCGTAAGGTGCCGCTGCCGCTATCTACCGGACGAAATCCAATCGGGTACAGCTCTTTGCTCATCGGTAAGGGGGCGATTCGCGTTGCTTGCCCTCCTGCTGGTAGCAGTCCAATGACTTCCCGCTGGTGAATGCGATCGCTATCAATCATAAAAATGCCGATTGCGGTGGAATGGAATAGGGAAACCCTTAATCTTATTATTCTCCCTGAATCTTTTTGACAGATAAAGACTTGCTGGGATTTTTGCTGGGATTTTGGTCAGGTGTGAGCCAAAGTTCCTATCAAAAGAAAGATGGCATCGCACCTTTCTTAGTCTGAAATGAATTTAGGTTGGGTTTTGCATTTAAGAATTTCCCGCAGCCGCAACCATAATTATTTCCCGAGAAGGGCGGATTTCCTGTATGGCCTTTTCCGCCATATCTTTCTTTAGAGATTGCCAATTTTTGTCGTCCTTTCTGAATATTTTTGAAAGGAGTCCAATCAGATGCCGCTATTGTCTACTGATGAATTAAAAAGTTTGATAGAAAATTCCGCTAGTCCCTGTATCTCGATTTATATGCCGATGGAAAAGGCAGGGCCAGAGATTCGACAAAATCCGATTCGCTTCAAGAATCTCATGCGTGAGGCTGAGAACCGCTTGGAAGAAATGGGGATAGACCCGGATGAGGCGAGGGCATGGCTTGAGCAAGCGAATGCGATTGATAACTCTGAATTTTGGGAAGAAAACCAAGGCGAGGGGGTGGCAATTTTTATCTCTCCCGAAGTCTTTCGTTACTACCAGCTTCCGGTTGATGTTGAAGAATTGGTAATCGTTAGCGATCGCTTTCATATTAAGCCGCTGTTGCCTATCGTCAACAACGATGGACGGTTCTACATCCTAGCCCTTAGCCAAAAGGATGTCCGGCTGCTTCAGGCAACGCGCACTACGGTCAAAGAGGTGCATATTGAAAACTTGCCGAAAAGCAAGGATGAAGCTCTCCAATATGACGCGACTTCCAAGGACGGTCAGATCCGGATTGCCACATCAAAAGGGGGAACCAACAATACTTTTCAGCAACCCGGTAGTTTCCACGGGCAGGGAAGCCCGGATCAGGATGATATCAAGAAGGATCTCCTGCAATTTTTCCATCAGATTGATGGTGCATTGCATGACTTCTTCCGGAATAAGAAAGGGCCTTTAGTGTTAGCGGGAGTTGAGTATCTTTTCCCGATTTACAAAGAGGCGAATACTTATCAACATTTGGTAGAGCAAGGGATTACTGGAAATCCTGAAATATTCAAGCCAGAAGAATTGCACGAACTCGCTTTACCGATTGTGGAGCCTCTGTTACAAGAGAATATTGAGGGGGTTGTAGAGGTATACAAAGAACTGGCTGGAAACGATACGAGTAAAGTATCCCACGATATCAAAGAAATCATCCAATCTGCTTATTATCACCGGGTTGATTCTTTGTTTGTGGCGGTCGGCGAGCAGCGCTGGGGTCACTTTGACCCTGAAACCATGACCGTAGATTTACACCCTGAACCACAGGCGGACGACGAAGATATGTTGGATTTTGCCGCTACTCATACAATTTTGAACGGTGGTAAAGTCTATGCAGTGGAGCCGGAAAAAGTACCGGATGAGGCTCCGGTAGCAGCAATTTTCCGCTATTAATCAGCGATTGACTGCGATCGATCGTAGGGTTTCAAAATTGCTAAGTTTGTCAACCCCCCCGCTTCCCCAAGGACGGGGGGTTGAATATAAGTTAGGTCACTCAAGAAATCGTTTGGATCGCAATTAGGAGGAAAAATAAAAATTTCCTTTCCCTCTTTTAGTGCATTCTGGTGAAACGCGATCGCTTCTACCAAGGGACAAAACATAATTGGAATCCATCTGCCACTGTAAAAACAGACAACGACGCGGCTCATTGTGTACTCTTCCAGCAGGAGTGGATTTCGCCAAGGTGAAACCACACGAATTCTATGATAGGTATACTCTTTAGTTGTTCACGATTAGAAGTAAAAGGGCAACAGCCTTAAGTAGTATCTATTAACCTTTCTCGGAAGGGAATTATTAGAAAAATCGGTTGGCAGACACCCCTTGAAAGACAACCCTTGAAAATAGAATGACTTAAGACAAAGGGCAAAAAGTGGGTGTGGATTTGAAACCGTCTCTACCAGATTTTTGCCGAGCGCTACTTATTGATTCAACTGACGACGGGCGGCTGCTAAGAGAAGGCGTTGTTCGGCACGAGCGATCGCGTTATAGGTTCGCTCAACGGCATCTAGTTCCACAGAAATTGAGGGAATGCCCCACTGCACAAGCCGATCGATCAACTCTGGATATTGAGCCGGTGCTTGACCGCAGATGCAGCAGGGAATTCCTGCCTGTTTTGCCATTTGGATGAGTTGCGCGATCGCTTGCGTGACTGCTGGATGACGCTCATCAAACGCCGCCGCCATCTGCGCTTGGTCTCGGTCAACTCCCAGCAGCAGCTGGGTGAGATCGTTAGTGCCGATCGAGATTCCCTGGACACCCGCTTTCACGTAATCAGGTAGCAAAAATAGAACCGACGGCACTTCAGCGACGATCCAGAGTTGGAATTGAGGCGATTGGCTGAGTCCGGCTTGTTCAACGCGGCGGCGACAGAAGGAAAACTCTTCCACCGTGCGGACAAAAGGCAACAGCAAGCGGAGATTGGTATATCCCGATTGCTGCACCCGTACTAAAGCTGCCAGTTCTACATCGAACAAGGCGGGATTGGAAACATAGCTGAATGTTCCCCTCATCCCCAGCATCGGATTGGCTTCCGGGTGCCCCAAAGAACCACCAACTAAGTATTGAAATTCATGCGATCGCAAATCTAGAGAGCGATAAAATACCGGGCGAGGCGCAAATGCCTCGGCAAACTGGCACAGTTGTTGGGCAAGAATTTCCCTCAACTCGTCTTCACGCTGCTGCTGGAGCCATCGTTGAGGATGTTGTCCCTGCAAAACTTCCAGCAGCATCAGCTCAGAGCGCAATAATCCTACTCCATCCACCGGCATCTGAGCCGCGCGTTTGATACTGCTGGGTTGACTGAGGTTGACCAGCAGTTGAGTTGCGAGGACTGAGGACTGAGGACTGAGGACTGAGGGCTGAGGACTGAGGACTGAGGGCTGAGGGCTGAGGACTGAGGGCTGAGGACTGAGGACTGAGGGCTGAGGACTGAGGGCTGAGGGACGAGGAGTGGAAAGTGCAGCGTGAGGAGTGGGGAGTCCAGAGTGCGGGGTGAAGGCTGCAGAGTGTGGGGTGGAGAGAGAGGAGTGCGGAAGAATTTTCTCCCGCTCGCCTGCTTGAGCCTCAACGCGATAAACTGCTCCCTTGTCACCATCTACTAGCACGGCGTCGCCGGTTTGAATCAGCCGGGTGGCACCGACAGCACCAACAACCGCTGGGATGCCTAATTCCCTGGCAATAATGGCAGCGTGACAAGTCATCGCACCCTGTTCGGCAACTACAGCGACAGCCTGTTTTAGCAGTACCAGCCGATCGGGAGTAATGCTTTTGACGACTAAAATTTTCCCATTAACAGGCGAGTTTTCATCTCCATCGGTATCCGGGAAGTGGAGATGATTGGAATCAGTTAATACATGAGCGATCGCAATTGTCCGTCCTGCTGACGCTCCCAGCCCTTCGATCAAAGGCTTTAGGTCTGGTTCTGGCACTGTAGGCACTTTCCCTTCCTGTAGGCGGTGCTGAGTCTGGGGCGAAAAGAAGGATAAAGGAGCGAGCATCAAGGAGGAATGACCGATCTCTACTGAGTGCTGTAAGGATTCCTTAACCGCTCCTACTTTAATTTTGGACTCCTTCAAGCTCATTGCTGAGTGCCCAACGATGACTTGTGTGAGATACAACTGGTTGCCTTCATTTTCTTTTCCTGGAGAGAGCGTCCACTCCAAAGTAAAAGTTGGGCCGAGTTCAGTCCTCAGTTGCTTCGCCAGTTGAATAAGAACATCTAAGTGTTTTTCTTCCAGGGCGTAATAATTTTGTTGCTCTTCGTTGAGCAGATAAGCTTCTAGACAATTATCTACCCTTAATCGAGAAGGGTGGGTGTTTGTGAAATTCTCCGTGCTGTTTGTGTTGGTTTGGGCGTCCCTAAAGTTCTCAAGACGATAAGCACGGGTTTTACTGCCCAGATATCGAGTTTGCACTTCCCCCGTTTCTGGTTGCACCTGATAGAAATCTGGAACCACTTCTCCCAAGACTAGCGCCTTGCCCAGTCCCCAAGTTGACTGAATTTCCCAGCACTCTGGAGTTGCTTGAAGAGTCCCGGAAGCGATCGCATCTAAGACGGGTTGCACTAAAATCGCCAAGTTCAGCTGAGCAGTCTGAATACCCCAACAGTGCCAATAAAACAAACTTCTGGCACGAAACAGCTCTGCCCAAGCCAGCTTCAAACCCATCGCCAAGCTCTCTGGCGTCGCCAGACAAACGTGGGATTCTAAAAGCCCAGACTCTGGTAAAAGCACCCCGGTTGCCTGAACTTTAGACGCCGGATCTAAAGCCAAAGAGGGGCGCAAAATCAGCACCTTCGTTTGCCAATGCGCTTGTGCCGATTCTATCTCCGACATCCAAGACGACGGTAGCGTAGCGGCTGTAATTTCCTGCCGAATCGTTTGAGCAACGCTCTGTAGTTGGCGGGGATTATCTACATCCAGATGTAGCGAAGAATAGGGCAGGTCTAAGCCAAGCGGTGCCGACCATTGAATGCTTTCGAGAAATTGACGGGCTGCGGTTGCCGGAACGACAAAACCGGGCACGACCGGATAGCCACGCTGTATGACTCGGCTCAAGGAAAAAGCTTTGTCGCCTACCAGGGTGCGGTCGAAGGGTTGAATTTGGTCGAGCCAGTGGAGTTTTTCCACTCAGGTGAAAGGGTAAATAGGGAACAATGCATCATAACTTAATTATTTATTCATCATTCCGAATTTGACCCGGCGATTTCCAAAGATTCGCCACGACTGCTACCAACTGGGCGGTTTCCACCGGCTTAGAAAGATGGCGCTGATAGCCAGCGGCAAGAGTTTGCTGCTGGTCTTCCTCAGTGGTGTAGGCGGTCAGCGCGATCGCGGGAATTTTGCCTCCGCGTTCGGCTTCTCGATTCCGCAGTTGGCGAATCAGCCCATAGCCGTCCTCTAACGGCATTCCGATATCGCTAATCACCAGGTCTGGCAACTCTCGATCCAGTGCCTTTATGGCTTCTGGCACTGATGCCACGGCTCTCACACTTGCTCCTGCCTCCTCTAGAGTGGTGACAACGACTTCGCGGATATCGGCATCATCTTCCACTAACAGAAGGCGCAATCCGCTGAGAGCATGAGGATTGAGGGAAGAGGAAGAGGACTGAGGGCTGAGGACTGAGGACTGAGGATTCAGGGAAGAGGACTGAGGGCTGAGGACTGAGGGCTGAGGATTCAGGGAAGAGGAAGGGGATGAGGAGTGAGGATTGAGTGAAGAGGATTGAGGATTCAGGGAAGAGGATTGAGGATTCAGGGAAGGGGAAGGGGATGAGGAATTTTTTCTTTCTTGATTTGTGTCTTCTACCTCAGTCGGCACTTCGTGCTGGTGCGCTAAGACTCCTGAAGTTTTCAGCCCTACTTGCGTACTCTCTAAAAGAGGTAGGCGCACCGTAAAAGTGGCTCCGAGTCCTTCGCCTGGACTTTGGGCGCTGACGGTGCCGCCATGCATTTCTACAAGATAGCGGACAATCGCGAGTCCCAGTCCTAGACCTCCATGCGATCGCGTGGTTGTACTATCAGCCTGACGGAACAAGTCAAAGACATGGGGCAAAAAGTCAGGAGTAATACCCACTCCGGTGTCGCTGATTTGGATTTGGGCATAGTGAGTCATTGGTAATTGGTAATTGGTAATTGGTAATGGGTGAGATTCTTCCGCATTAGCCATTACCGATGACCTATTCCCAATAACGATTGACATTCGCACCGTCACTTGTCCGCCGTTCGGTGTGAACTTGAGGGCATTCGAGAGTAGATTTGACATCACCTGCTGCAATCGGACGGGATCGCCTTGGACACGTCCGCAAGAAGGGTCTAGCACTGTCTCTACTTGAATTTCCCGTGTCTGAGCTGTTGCCAGTACAGAATTAATGGAAGTTTGAATCACCGGCACTAGGTCAACTGGGAGGAGACTGAGGGGCAAGTTCCCCCGGATCATGCGCGAGACATCCAAAAGCGACTCAATCAGCTGCGTCTGTGCCTTGGCATTGCGCTCGATAGTTTCCAACGCTTGCGCCGTCCGGTTTTCATCAAACTTGCGACTGCGGAGTAGCTGTGCCCAACCCAGGACGGCGTTGATCGGAGTTCGCAGTTCGTGGGAGACAATCGCCAGGAACTGGTCTTTCATGCGATTGGCTTCTTGAGCTTCGTGGTAAAGTCGCGCATTGTCTACCGCCAAGGCAGCGCGGTGAGCTAGTTCAGAAGCCAAGGAGAGATCCGCCTGATTGTAGTGACGACCCGATTCGGCAGTAATAAAGGCGATCGCTCCCAAGATTCGTCCACGGGCAATTAATGGTAGGCACATATAAGATTTGAAATCTGCCTTGCGGAGGATTTCCAAGTGTTCCGGATCGCGGGCGATCGCGACGAGCAATTCATCGGAAACCTCCGGAGCGAGTTTTGCCTCACCTGTATGCAACACTTTTGCCAAACCACGGGGCACCTTGGGATCGAAGGGATAACGACGCTCTACCTCCCATGCCAGCTCAACCTTTGAGGCGTCTGCATGGGCAACCGCTCGTTGGCGAATCGTGCCATCCGGCTCAACTGTATGGACGGCGCACCAGTCGGCAAGGTGCGGCACCGCCAGATGTACGAGGCGTTCTAACGTAGCTTGATAATCCAGCGAGTCAGCCAGCACGACGCCAGCTTCCGAGAGGAA
Organism: Trichocoleus sp. ST-U1; assembly: GCF_039961835.1. NCBI lineage: Bacteria > Bacillati > Cyanobacteriota > Cyanophyceae > Leptolyngbyales > Trichocoleusaceae > Trichocoleus > Trichocoleus sp. ST-U1. The sequence continues at coordinate 20,311 of NZ_JAMPJZ010000017.1, read as the reverse complement.
TTGCCGTGACTGTTCCGCGCGCTTGCGATCGTCAATGTCGGTGCAAGTCCCGAACCACTTGACGACCCATTGATGGCGATCGCGTAGCGGCAATGCCCGAACCAGATGCCAGCGGTAAACGCCATCTGAGGCTCTCTTAAAGCGGCATTCCGCTTCGTAAGTCTCACCCGTATCAATAGCATTGTTCCAGCCGTCTACCGATGCCTGCAAATCGTCTGGATGGAGTATAGGCTGCCATCCCCAGCCTTGGGCTTGCTCCAGCGTCGTTCCCGTGTAGTCAAACCAGCGTTGGTTGTAGTAATCCACTGACCCATCTGGCTGTGCCGTCCACACCATCTGCGGTATCGCCTCTGCTAGGGAGAGATAACGCTGCTGCGCCTCTTCAGCTTGGGCACGCGCTTCCTGTTCGCGGACGAGCTGGAGCCGTTCTTTCTCAGATTTCTTGCGGTTGGTGATGTCTTCAATCACATACGCAAATTTCGGATGCAAACTGGAAGCTCCCTCGATGGGACAGACGCTAGCAGACAGCCACTTCTTACCCAAGTCAGTCTCGTGAGGGTATTCAAAGCGGATGGTTGTCTGGGTGCGTTGAGCCAACCGATATTGATGAATCCACAATCGCAGGTATTGCGGCGGGACTCCCAAACTGCTACTCAGTCGATTTTGCATCGCTTCGGGAGTTAGCCCAAAGAACTTTGCTGAGGTGGAGTTATCAGAAATATGCCGGATGTCATCTTCCACCAATTCGACAATTCCCATCATCAAAGAAGCGCTATCGAAGAAGCTGCGAAGGATGGATCTTTCCCATTTGAGTGCTTGAAGTGCTTGGTACCGTTCGGTGATGTCCTGAACGAGAGCCACGAAGTAATCAATTGAGCCGTCAGTACGGCGCACGCAGCGAGTCGAGATGCTGGCGTGGATCGTTTGACCATCTTTGCGGATAAACCGCTTGTCCATTGAGTAGGCTTCAATTTCGCCTGCTAAAATCCGCTGGAATTGCTCTACATCGGCTGGCAAATCATCGGGATGAGTTAATTGATCCCAAGTCATTTGCGTGAGTTCTTGCCGGGAATAGCCAAAGATGTCGCACAATTTATCGTTGGCGTCTAGCCAACCTTTGTCTGGCGAACTGATGGCGATTCCGACTAAAGGAAGTTCAAAGTAGCTGCGGAAGCGTTGTTCGCTCTTCCGCAGCTCTTGTTCGGCTTGTTGAGCCAGGGCAATTTGTTCTTGAAGTAATTCATTCGCTGTTGCGAGTTCGGCAGTTCTTTCCCGAACCCGAATTTCTAAATTTTGATGGGAAGCCTGCAATTCGCGCTGGCGGGAGGTGAGTTCTTTGGCTAAGGTGGCGAGGTCTATATCCAGAGTTTGTAACTCCTGCTGAAGAATCTCACGGGTGCGTTTCATAGCGATCGCATTCCCTACCCGCGCCCGGAGTTCCTCGATATGAAAGGGCTTCATCAGGTAATCTTGTACCCCTTCTCGTAACATCTGCACCCGTAGCTCGTCGTCTGCTTTCGCCGTCAGCAGAACAATCGGGATCGTATCGAGTTCCTTGATGGCTCTGACTTCCCGCACTAGCTGGTCGCCGTTCATTTGAGGCATCATCATATCGGTGAGGATTAAGTCAGGATGCAGGGCGATCGCTTTTTCCAATCCTTCCTGTCCATTCCGGGCACTTACGACCCGATTCTCTGGCGCTAAACTCTCGACGATGAAGCGATTCATTTCCGGATTGTCTTCAACTACCAGCACGAGTGGGGATTGAGAATTAGAAATTTCACCTTGAGGATTTTGCGCGGACTGTTCTGATGGGAAAATTTTTGATGACTGGTAATTTAATCCCGATTCCAAATCGTTGGGTTGATGCCCCAGTTCTGCCATTACAGAAAGGGCAATTTCCTTGTAATTTGTGGATGTTTTCGCCTGGGGCGATCGCGTCGAATCGATTTGAAGATTTGTCGAAGTCAGCTTGTCGGAGTCTGTAGCAGCTGGTTGCGCGATCGCAATCGTCTCCCCATCCAGATGAAAATCGCGATTCCCATCGGGTACTAGCAACTCTTCTGCATTGGTACTTAGAACGTCTGAGGGTGCTGCTTGCGGCATCCAGGTCGTGAAAACTGCCCCGCCTTTTGGAGCCTGGTTAACTTCTATGGAGCCGCCGTGCAATTCAACGAACTCCTTGACAATGGCTAGCCCCAGACCAGTACCGCCAAATCCTTGCTGAGTAACGAATTCCTCTTGGCGATACGGCTCAAAAATGACTTCCCGGAGTTCTGGTGGCACGCCTGGGCCAGTATCTTCAATGGTGAGGGTGAAGGATGAAGACGACAGGGAGTCCAGGGCGAAGACTTGCTCCTCTGTGCCTCTGTGCCCCTGCTCCTGAGGACTGACTTCCGCAAGGATGCAGCGGATACTACCTCCCATCGGGGTGAATTTGAAGGCGTTGGAAAGTAGATTGAAGCAGATGCGCTGCCACTTATCTGGATCGACACTCGCCCTAAGAGATGAAGGAGTTTCGACAACGAAGGATATCTGACGGTCTTCTGCAATGGTTTCAAAGTTGGCAGCAATCAGCCGCACCAGCTCAGCCACGTCGCTGAGCGCGTAGTTCACTTCCATTTTGCCTGCCTCCAGCTTGGAGACATCCAGCAAATCGTTGACCCGTTTGAGCAGGGTACGGGCGTTACGATCCACCAATTCTAGGTTTTGACGTTGTTCTGGGTTGGTCAGATTCGGCTCGGAGAGCAGTTTCTCCGTTGGCCCCAAGATCAAGGCAAGTGGTGTCCGCAAGTCGTGGCTAACGTTGGCAAAAAATTGGGTTTTTAATTGGTCAAGTTCCTTAAGTTTTTGGTAAAGCGTCTCTAACTCAACGTTTGCCGTTTCTAGTTGGAGTTTACGATCTTCAGAGGTTTTTGCAGAGGCAATCAGCGTCAGGACTTGAGGAACTAATGGCGGGATTACCAAGGCTGTCGTCACTGAAGCGATCGCTGTAATTAATTTAATCGTTCCAGATAGCCAATAAACGGGCATCCATAGTGTCCACACTTCTATAAAATGCGTGGCACCGCAGGCAATAATGAAAAATCCAAAGGCGATAAATACTGAATGAAAAGGAATATCTCGACGCGCTTTGTGGACTAAATAAACTAGCGTCACTGAAATCGAAACATACGCCAGTCCGATTAACGTATCGGTGGCAACATGAAGTGACACCAACCCTGGTTTCCACAAGTAGCAATGTCCATGTGGGATAAAACCATTCGCTGCAAAAAGATTGTTTAATAATTCCGGCCCTAGCCACAGACCCAGCAAAGTACAAATAGATACTACTAGCCCGTAGCCGAGAGCGGCCCAAGGTATGATATGCATAGATTGCTTTTCCCCTCCTGATACTATTTTGAGGGTTAAATCCCGACTTTGGGGATCGCGCCGCTCTCGTTCTTTCAGCCAATTGAGCAAGCAGTGCGTCTAGCGAATAAGCTTAGCGATCGCTTCTGCTAACAGGGATGGCTCAACTGGCTTAGCGATGTGTCCATCGAAACCCGCAGCGCTCGCTCGCTCGGTATCTGCCGAACTTGCATAGGCGGTGAGTGTGAGTGCTGGCAGCCGCCTCACTCGTTCTGCCGAATGGTTCCTGACTTTGGCAATTAGCGAATAGCCATCCTCCAAGGGCATTCCGATGTCGCTGACAAGGACATCCGGCTGAAACTGTTCGAGTGCTTCTAAGGCATCGAGAACGGATGCCACAGCAAGTATCTTTCCTCCATACTGTTCCAAGGCTGTGGAAAGAAATTCTCGTGCGTCTGCTTCATCATCTACAACCAGTATCCGCACTCCACTCAGAATGTTCAGGACAGGAGGAGTGAGGGAAGAGGAGGGAAGAGGACTGAGGGCTGAGGACTGAGGACTGAGAGAAGAGGAGGGAAGAGGGCTGAGGGCTGAGGGCTGAGGGTTGAGGGTTGAGGAGTAAGAGTAATTTTGGGTTTTCTCATTTGCTTGTTCTAGGTCAATCTGCACTTCCTGCCGCTGCGCTAACAGTCCTGAAGTTTTTAGTCCTACCTGTGTCCTTTCTAAGAGGGGCAACCGCACTGTAAAGGTCGCTCCGAGTCCTTCTCCTGGACTCGTCACCTCAACGGTGCCGCCATGCAGTTCCACCAGTTGGCGGACGATGGCTAACCCTAGCCCCAAACCCGCTTGCGATCGCGTCGTTGTACTATCCGCTTGCCGAAAGCGCTCGAAGACGTAGGGCAGAAAGTCAGGACTGATGCCCAATCCGGTGTCGCTGATTTCAATTTGGGCGTGGTTGGGAATGGGGAATGGGTTCGATGGGTTGCTATTCCCGATTCCCGATGACTCATTCCCCTTGACCGTTGACAACTTTACCGTGACTCGTCCGCCTTCCGGTGTGAACTTAATGGCATTGGAAAGGAGATTCCAGACGATTTGCTGCAAGCGTTCTGCATCACCCATCACAACGCCAATATCAGGAACGAGCATTGATTCTAGAGCGATCGCTTTGGCTTCGCAGGAAGGTAAGACGGTATTGATGGATGACTCAATTACCAATATCAGGTCAACTGGACGAATATTCAGGCGGATTTGCCCGCGAATTAGGCGCGAGACATCTAATAAATCCTCAATCAGTTTTACCTGTGATTTGGCGTTGCGCTCAATCGTCTCTAGCGCCCGCGCGGTGGTGGTTTCATTGAGTTTCCGCGTCCGGAGCATCGTCGCCCAACCCAGCATCGCGTTTAAGGGCGTCCGCAGTTCGTGGGAGACGATTGCCAAAAATTCGTCTTTGATCCGGCTTGCTCTCTCTAATTCTTCTGCCTGTTGCCGCAGAGTCGCTTCTAACTGCTTGGCGCGAGTGATGTCCTCGGCAATGCCAACAATGCGGTAAACCTCTCCCCGATCGTTTTGGATCGGAAAAGCGCGATCGCGTATCCAGCGCTCCTCGCCGTCGGGTCGGGCAATCCGATACTCTTGATCGTACTTTTCGTAGCTCTGCTTTTTCGCCGCAGCGATTACCCGCTCTCGATCTTCTGGATGGATGGAATTCACCCAGGATGAAGGGTCTTCGTAAAGGCTTACGGTCGTGCGACCCCAGATTTTTTCATAGGCGGGACTAACGTAGAGTAACTGTTTCGGAGCGTCCGAACGAATCCAGAACACTTCATCGATGTTTTCTGCCAGCTGACGGAACCGCTTTTCACTTTCTTTGAGTGCTTCCTCTGCACGCTTGCGTTGGGTGCGGTCGAGGACAAAAGCAACGCAACTATCGGGAGATTCTTCCAAGCGAGCCAACCCGACGAGAACTGGAACGCGGCTGCCATCTTTACGAACGTATTCTTTTTCCCAAGGCGTACACGTGCCGGAGTTCAGCATTTCTTGGTTTTTGTGCCGATCCAAATCGTCGAATTCCTCCGGGGTCATGATATCCCAACGCACTTTGCCCGTTTGTAGCTCTTGGCGGGTGTAACCGAGCAGATTCAAAAAGGCGTCGTTGGTATCGGTGACATTGCCGTTAAAGTCGGCGAAGACAACCCCGATGATATTGGATTCCACCAGACGCCGAAATCGGGCTTCGCTTTGCCGCTTTGCCTCTTCGGTGCAGTGCCGCTCAATGGCGATGCCTGCCAGATTGGTCGATATCTCAACCAGTTTCTGGTCGTGCAAACTAGGCGGTTGCGGCTTGCGGTAATACATCGCAAAAGTGCCTAAGATATCTCCATTCGTGGCAAAAATCGGGACAGACCAACACGCTTGGAATCCATGAGACAAGGGCAAATCTTTGTATTCTGCCCACAGGAAATCGTTGGCAATATCCGACACAACTACTGGTTCGCGCCGATAAACCGCCGTACCGCAACTGCAAGCTACAGCACCGATGGGAATCCCGTCAGGGACTGCTTGAAAGTAGCTGTTTGGAATGCTGGGTGCTGCACCGCGATAGAGTTTTTGCTTTTCTTTGTTCATCAGCAGAATGGAACACAGAGCGCCATCCGACTGTTGTTCGATCAACCGGGCGAGAACATCCAGTACGGAGGGGAGGGCGGCACCTTTGGCAATCATTTCCAAGACCGTGTTTTGCGTCGCTAACAAAGCTTGGTTTGAAGAGCGCTGGGTGATGTCGAAAAAGGTGACAACAGCAGCGACGAGTTTGCCCGCGCGATCGCATACCGGAGAGGAGCTGACGTGCATTGTGCCCCGCGTATCATCCCCCCGCAAAAATTGAATTTCTTCATCAATGACGACTTCGCCGGTGCTGATGGAACGTGCCAAAGGCCATTCCTGCGGCTGATAAGGTCGCCCGTCGGCGTGGAAGCCTTGGTACTCGCGGTACTCCTCAATATCCCTAGATTGCCGAAAAGGATGACGCCAAATCCGATCCACCTGCTCGTTGCCGAGGATCAGCTTCCCGGAGGGAGCTTCCGCAACAATCGCGCCGACTGGTAGCTGCCGCAGCACCGCTTCTAGGAGGGCGCGTTCGGTTTCCAATTGCGAATGAGCGCGATCGCATTCGTCTTGAGCAATTCGGCTTTCGCTGATGTCTAAAGTACAGCCAACCACGCGCACTGCACGCCCATCAGCATCTCGCACGATTAGCCCTCTATCCCAAACATATAGATACCGATCGTTTTTGTGGCGAATCCGATATTCAACGGTAAAACTACTACTGGCGGCGATCTTGCTGTTTATTTCCTCGTGTACCCGCTGTCGGTCATCCGGATGAATCCGCTCCATCCACCACTGAACAGTTGTTTGGGCTTCTTCAATTTGATAGCCTAGAACCTCACTCAGCCCCTGTGTCCTTTCTATCGTGTTCTGAGTCAGATCCAATTCGTAGATAATCCCATTAATTGCCGCAGCCGCCAGCTCAAAGCGCTCGTTTGCCCTCCGCAGCTTTTCCTCGACCTGTTTGCGTTCGCCCAGTTGCTGATTCAGAATGTCGTTAGTCGCCTCTAGCCTCAAAGCTTGTTCTGCGCGGCGCTTTAGAAACCCGACCATCAACACCAGAGCTGGTGTGGTGAAGGCTAGTACGAGCAAGTGACGGGCATTTTCGTCTGTGTACTCAAACAAATGTCCGGGGTTGGAAAAGAAGCCAAGGGCATACACCAGCGAAATCGCTGCGCTAATCAACCCAGCCCAAAAACTGCCGCTGAAGGTAGCATAAACAACCGTGGTGAGGGAAATCGGGCCTGGGTTGGGGATGGCAAATTTTGTCTGAGACAGCACCTCAATGGCGACAAGCGTCACCACTGTTAGGATGGGGCCAATGACCTGCGACCCGAAGCTCGTGTTCGACGACTTTTTTCTGACATGATTAGAGTCAGCCATTATTCTGGAACTTCAGCTAATTTTTTGGTGTAATTCGGTGTGAAAGTTTAAAAAAACTCTGATTCTTAAAGTTAAATTCATTAATTTTGTAAAAGATTAAGCTAGACGTTACTTGCGCGATCGCTTACAAACCTACTTGTATTTTAAAGAAATCTTCCCCAAGGATGAGGTATTGACGATGGGGCATTGGAGCCAGACTGTAAAAGGTTTGCTAAATCTATTTCTGAAGTCCAACTGCCCACTCTGCCAGCGCCCGACTTCTCAAGAATTTTGCGAAGACTGTCAGCGGCAACTGCAACGCTGTCAGATGTCCAATCCTAACCAATTTTGGCAAGGGCAACTACCCGTGTTTGCTTGGGGCGGATATGGAGGGGCAATGAAGAGAGCGATCGCTGCCCTAAAATATGAAAACCATCCCCAACTGGCTCGTCCGTTGGGTCATTGGCTTGCTCAAGCATGGCTGAATTCTCCGGTATCCGCTCAGCTCAAATTAACCGTAGTGCCCATCCCCATGCACCCCTCCAAAGTGAGTCAGCGAGGCTACAATCAGGCAGATTTACTGGCTCAAAGCTTTTGCGATTGTACCGGCTACCCCATGCGATCGCTGGGTTTGGAACGGGTACGGGCGACAGAGGCTCAGTTTAGCTTATCTGGCACCGAGCGAGAAAAAAACTTAGCTGGCGCTTTCTCCCTTGGAAAAGAATTTCTTCGTAGCCGTCCATCTACGCCAGTGTTGTTATTAGATGACATTTATACGACAGGAGCGACGGCTCAATCTGCGGCTCAAACGCTCGCACAACATGGCATCCGAGTATATGGTTTAGTTGCAGTCGCGACTCCTAAAAGGGTGAAGGATGATGGTTGATACGAACCAATTAGCAATTACTAATGACACCCGGTGTGCAACTTTCTGTATTTTCGCCCAATCAATAGGGGTTAAGAAAAAGTGGCGCAGGGCGTAATGCACGAAATTTAATTTTTCCAAATCACTAACACCACGCCGCTGATAATCAGGCCCAAACCCACCACGCGGCTCAAAGGAATCGCTTCTCGGAAAATAAAATAACCCAGCAGCACAGAGAATACATAAGTCAGACTTACCGCAGGGCCAGCGATGCTGAGATTCACCCGCGTCAGTAGCAAAATATAAACAAAAGCCCCTAAACCATAGCAAGCCAGACCCGCTAGAAGTTCTGGTGTACCGAGAATGCTTAAAAGATGACCGATCCAATTAGCTGCATTGACTCTGCCTAACTTCAAAGCTCCAGCTTTGAGCAAAAATTGCCCTGCAACGCTCGCTAGGATCGAAATCAGGAATAACCCAAATTCTGGTGAATTCACAGAAATATCAATAAAGTGAGGAGATCCGTCTCTAAGTTTACAGCCATCCGAGGCTGAGCCAGAGCTAGAATCGACTCAAAGGGATCGCAACGTAAATTCAAGCAAATCAGAGTGTTATGACGAGCGTACTTCAGTCTCCCTATACCAGCGAGCAAATGGCGGTTTGGATACGCGGCTTGCTAATGGTTGCTTGGGCAGACGGCAATTTTGACGCCGAAGAACAGAAATTAATTTCATCGCTGACTCAGAACCAAGTAGCGCCCACAATGGATTTGGGATCGCTCGAACCGATTACTGCCGATGAATTAGCAGCGGCTTTTAAGGAAGATGCCAGAAGCGCAGAAGATTTCCTGCGTACCGCTGTGATGGTGGCAGTCGCAGATGGCGTTTATTCCTCCAGCGAGGATGAATTGCTATTCCAGTTTTGTGAGGCATTAGGACAGCAGCCGAAAGCGCTTTCATTGCTGCGGCAAACGCTGATTCCTACCTCAGAAAGCGAGATTTCCGCTGACTCGGACAAAGGAGCAGCGGCTCGGATTCGGCAGCGGGATGTGCTGCGCCCAGTACGGGTATGGCTTGATGGGTTAGAAATTCACGATCCGCGATTGGCGAGATTCTTGTGCAAAATGATTCCTGCCCAGTGCCCGTTTGAGCGCGATGTCAAGCTATTTGGTCACAAAATTGTCCACATTCCACCGCTGTGTAAGCTCAATCCCATCTACGAGCAGTTAGTGGGTTTGCGCTTTCGCGCTTTATCCTATTTGGCGGATGATTGTGGTGAAGATGTGTCACCGTATTGTTAATGGAAGACTGGCTAATGGCTAATGGTTCATGATTCATGGTTCATGGTTCATGGCATCCCGGAGCAAACGATCAATCAGTAACAATTAGCAATTAGCAAAGGAAATTTATGCAATTTATCGATCAGGTAGAAGTTGAAGTGGAGGCGGGGAAAGGCGGCGATGGAATTGTCGCTTTCCGACGGGAAAAATATGTGCCAGCTGGGGGGCCATCCGGGGGGAATGGCGGTCGCGGTGGTTCGCTGATTCTAGAGGTGGTTGAGAATTTGCAAACCTTGCTGGACTTCAAGTATACCCATCGTTTCAAGGCTGAAGACGGTTCGCGCGGAGGTCCCAATAATCGCACGGGTGCCGCGGGACGCGATCGCGTGATTCATGTTCCCCGTGGCACGATGGTTTATGATGCCGAAACGGATGAGTTGCTGAGCGATTTGGTCGAGACAGGGCAAACTTTCTGTGTGGCGAAGGGTGGCAAGGGGGGTTTGGGAAATCAGCACTTTTTGAGCAACCGCAATCGAGCGCCGGATTATGCTTTAGACGGATTGCCAGGTGAAAAACGGCAGCTGCGTTTGGAATTGAAGCTCTTAGCTGAGGTGGGGATTATTGGTTTACCCAATGCTGGTAAATCTACGCTAATTTCGGCGATTTCAGCGGCACGACCGAAGGTAGCAGATTATCCTTTTACAACGTTGGTGCCGAATCTGGGGGTGGTACGCAAACCCAGCGGTGACGGCACCGTATTTGCTGATATTCCAGGTTTAATTGAGGGTGCCCATATGGGTGCCGGGTTGGGACACGACTTTTTGCGTCATATCGAGCGTACCCGATTACTGCTGCATTTAATTGACGGGACTAGCGAAGATCCCATTAGCGCGTATCAAACGATACAGCAGGAGTTGCACTCTTACGGTCGGGGGCTAGCAAATCGTCCGCAGATTGTGGCGCTGAACAAGGTGGATGCGATCGATCCCGATCGTGATGTGGAAGCGATCGCGCAACAGCTTCGTCAGTTAAGTCATGCACCCGTATTCCTGATTTCAGGGGTTGCTGGCATTGGGCTAGATCAAATGTTGCACGAAGTTTGGCAGACCCTCGCTCAACTGGATGAACTAGCCACCATTAATCATTAATAACTAAAAATTAAAAATGCAAGAATTTATCTTTCATTTTTAATTTTTACTTCTGGTTTTTGCTGAGGATTAATCCTAACAACGCTTAAGAATTACTGAATTCTTAGCTTTGTTTGAGGCTGGAAATTTAACCAGTGTGAGTTTTTTCTCAAAACAAGCTAACAATTTTTAGTAATTAATCTTATCCTCCGCTTACTTAAGAAATAAAACTCATTTCGTTGCGACTACAGCAAGATTCCAGGCAAAACGCTTCATTAAAGGAATCTTTTTTAGAACGCCATCCATCTTTTCTAACCGTTGATAACTCGGTGCCAATCTTTCATGTTCAATAATAATTTTTTTCCAGTAACGCTCTTTATTTGGATCGATTTTTTCAATCAAATAGAAGCGTAAAAAAATCCATAGTGTTGCCAACCAAAACGTATCGTAAGACGTTTCTGAAAACTGGGATTTTACAAAATTGACAATATTAATATCCAGCGGCGTTTCATCTTCAGTCCGCACTTTCGTCGCAATCCGGCGGTACACATTAATGACTGGATTGTGTTTCAGAGGGTCCCAAAAACAAGCTTTTCCACCGGGTTTAAGCACCCGGTGCATTTCCCGAATGGCGAGTTTCGGATTGGGTAAATGGTGCAACAAATTCGAGGCGTAGACAATATCAAAACTATTATCGGGGCAATCGAGCGCGATCGCATTCATGGTTCGCCCCTCAATCTCGACGCCGTTCCTCGCTGCCAGTTGTAGGGCGATTTCCACCATGCCGGGAGAGTAGTCAGATGCCACGCACAGCGCCCCTTTTTTGGCAAAGTAAACGCTATTTTCCCCAGCACCACACCCTAAATCGAGAAGCTTTTTGCCTCTGATATCTCCCAGTCGTCTGAGGATGAAACGATTTTCAGGGGAAGTACAAGCTTCAAAATAATCTTTAACTTTGATTCCATCTACATCAATGGTGGATGCCCATTGATCGTGGAATTTTTTCTCTTTGTCAAAAATATCCATAATTAAGAATTAAACGCAAAGGTTCGCAAAGGTAAACGCAAAGGTACGCAAAGGATTTTCTCACTTTGCGTACCTCTATGGCTGTTTGCGGTTTATACTTTTTGGGAGATTACTGCCGATCGCGTCTCATCTTTTTCCAAGACAACATACAACCGATTCAGGGCGTTGACATAGGCTTGGGCGGAGGCGACGATGATATCGGTGTTGGCAGCATGACCGGAGAATACTCGATCTTGGTGCCGTAGGCGAATCGTAACTTCTCCGATGGCGTCAATTCCAGCCGTTACCGATTGAACGGAAAATTCAATCAGTTGGTTGGGGACGTTGACGACGCGGTTGATTGCCTTGTAAACGGCATCTACGGGTCCCGTCCCGATGGCGGCGTCGGTGAGTTCTTCGCCTGCGGGAGTGCGAAGTGTAACGGTTGCGGTGGGCTGAGAGTTGCTGCCGCAAGAGACTTGCACCAATTCTAAGCGGAAAAGTTCTGGGGCTTGTTGGATTTCATCGTTAGCGATCGCTTCCAAATCCCAATCGGTGATTTCTTTCTTTTTATCCGCCAAGTCTTTGAACTTCAGAAAGGCTTTATTTAACTCACTTTCTGATAGTTCAAATCCCAATTCTTTCAGTCGAGCGCTGAAGGCATGGCGACCGGAATGTTTGCCCAGTACAATCTGATTATCGGTTAAACCGATAGATTGGGCATCCATAATTTCGTAGGTGAGCTTGTTTTTCAGCACCCCATCTTGGTGAATGCCAGACTCGTGTGCAAAAGCATTTGCGCCCACAATTGCTTTATTCGGCTGCACCAACATCCCTGTTAAGTTGGAAACTAACCGAGATGTTTTGTAAATCTGCTTTGTGTCAATATTCGTGAGGGGTTCTTCTGACTCCTCTGGGCGTCCTAAAAATGGATTGTAATACTGACGCCGGACATGGAGTGCCATCACCAATTCTTCGAGTGAAGCATTCCCGGCTCTTTCGCCAATGCCGTTAATGGTGCATTCTAGCTGTCGTGCGCCATTTTTCACGGCTTCCAAGAAGTTCGCCACCGCCAAGCCTAAGTCATTATGACCGTGTACAGAAATGATTGCTTGGTCAATATTCGGCACATTCTCTTTAATTCCCTTAATTAAGTCACCAAACTCGCTGGGAGTCATGTAACCAACGGTATCGGGAATATTGACAGTTTTGGCACCCGCCGCAATTGTCCGCTCTAGCACTTGGTAGAGGAACTCTGGATCGGAGCGAGCGGCATCCATTGGGGAGAATTCTACATCGTCCATGAAGGATTTAGCATAGGCGACCATTTCTTCTGCGATCGCTAACACTTCAGCTCTTGTCTTTCTTAGCTGATATTCTAAGTGAATATCAGAGGTTGAAATAAAAGTGTGAATCCTACCTTTTACCGCTGGTTTTAGCGATTCTGCGGCAGCTTCAATATCTGCTTTGATCGCTCTTGCCAAACTACAGATAACGGGACCGTCTTCTGTCCCGACTGTCTTGGCAATTTTCTGAACTGCCTCGAAATCTCCTGGGCTAGCATAAGCGAACCCCGCTTCAATCACATCCACGCCCAAACGAGCCAATTGTCGCGCGATACTCAGCTTTTCGTCTACATTCAGAGTTGCGCCGGGGCACTGTTCCCCATCTCGAAGGGTCGTATCGAAAATAATAATCCGGTCTTGGCTAGGTTCAACGTTCATAGGTCAAAAAAACACATCCTTCAACTTTGATTCATTCGCCGTTAGTCATTAGTTCTTGCTAATTAGTTATAGCCAAAAAAACTAAGGTTTGAAGACTAATATTCAGTTTTTTCAATAAATTCCCGAATTTCATTCAGGTCTATGTAGCGGTCTGTAGCGTTTCTTAGCTCTCTCGCTATCATTCCTTCTGTGGAAACTACTGTAATATGCGTATTTTTAGAACGTAACAGTTCGATGGCTCTTTCAAAATCGCCATCTCCACTGAATAAAACTACTCGATCGTACTGTTCTACTGTATTAAACATATCAACAACAATTTCAATATCTAAGTTCGCCTTTTGCGAATAGCGACCGGAAGTGTCATCGTAATATTCTTTAAGAATTTTTGTACGGACGGTGTATCCCAAACTAATTAGTGCGTCTCGAAATCCTCGCTGATCCTGCGGATCTTTTAGCCCGGTGTACCAGAAGGCGTTGATGAGATTTGTATCGGGCTGTTCCTTTCTAAAGTATTCCAATACTCGCCTAGGATCGAAAAACCAACCATTTTTTTGTTGAGCGTAGAACATATTGTTCCCGTCTACAAAAATAGAAAGACGGTTCATTAAGAAAGCCATAGAAACTAAAACCTAAAATTTGTAGAAAAGAATTTTAGTGGAATGATTTATTCTAGCAATTTGTTACGAATAATTATTCATAAGTACTTTAGTGCAATCCCTATTCTTTTTTATCTTTCCGGATATCCCCAAAACCTGCTGGCATTCAGGAGGTTTTTAGGGCAAAATCGGCGATTAAAGTCGAAAAAGGGGAACAGCACCGATAAAGTCAAACATAACTTCTTCTTTAAACTCTACCTTAGTTGAGGACTCTATTACTGTCCTAGTGGACACTATCGTATAGTTAGGGCAAGTACTTAAGCACTGCCTTTATAGTATTTACAGGTAAGAACACCAATCACTCCAACTACCAGCATATAGCTTGCCCGTATGAACTCCCGCTATTTCTAAAGACAACAGATTTACGCAGGCGGTAACGCCAGAACCACAGTAGACTAAAACCTCCTCAGCTTGCTCTAAGCCTACCCATCGTGCGCGTTGTTCCGTCATCGGTCGTAGGTAAGATTGACTACTCGATACTTCCTGCCAAGGATAGTTTACGGCTCCGGGGATATGACCGGCAATTGGGTCAATGGGTTCTTGTTCGCCAGAAAAGCGATCGCCTTCCCGCGAATCTACCAATACCACTCCTGGCAAGTCTTTTCTAGCTTTGACGGTTTCAATATCTACTACCCAGTCTTGTCGCACCTGAGGCACAAACTTGCCTTTGTGTGGCGTTGGAAGAACGTCTGTAACCGGATATTCCTCTGCCTGCCATCCCGAAAAGCCGCCATCTAACAAAGCCACGCGATCGTGCCCTAGGTAGCGCAACAGCCACCAGAGACGTGCAGCAAAGGCAAATCGGGAATCATCATAGGCAACAACCAAGGTTTCCTGAAAATTTACCCCAATGGCTGCTAACTTCTTGGCTAATTCATCGGGATTGGGCAATGGATGCCTTCCCCCGTGCTGTCCGACGGGTGCAGAAAGGTCTTTGTTGAGATCCAGATAGTAGGCACCGGGAATGTGACTGGTGAGATACTGCTGGTGTCCCAATTCCGGATTGGCAAGGGAAAAGCGACAATCCACAACGATAACTTGCGAAAGCTCCGGAGCCGCTGCGCTAAGGTTCAGGTGTTCGGAAAGCCACTGGGCGGAAACGACAAAAGGGGTATCGGTCATTGACTTGACTGTTTGCAATCAAAACAGTGTACAAGTCTTCAGGGAGCGATCGCATCTGTGTTGCCACGGCAATAGTGGAGAAGCGATCGCGTTTCTGTTTAGAATTCAACTCCAAGTATCCATGCGGCTCACTTACAATTTATAGAGTTAACTGAGTGTTAGAACCAATAAAATAGATAGCAAGACACGAAATTATCGCTAAGCTGTAAAGGTTACATTTTGACCAAAACTAAACCAGTTTCACCAAATAAACTGCAACTCGTTTGTAATGCATTTAATCAGCGGCATGATAAACTTTTAATTCGCTTATTAGAAAGCTTTCACGAGCGGTTTTCAAGAATGAATGACCGAAAATTTCTCACTTTAGAGCTTCCATAAAGCAGCATCTTGGTAATCAGGGCTTCATATTATCTCGTATTAAAGAGGCTGAAGTGATTGATGCATTATGTAAAAAGTGGGTTCAGGAGTGGGCAAGCGTAGCCGAAGTCGTGCAGTTTGCCTAAGAGTCACTCGTCATCTGGAAAAATTAAATTTAGTTTCAACTGAGCTTAAGCAGTTTTTGCAGTGCTTTATTAACCTGCCTTCCTCTCTAAAAAATGCAAGACATGGGCATCTTCACACCTCAACTCACCGCTGATGGCTCATTCACCTTCTTTTCAGAAGAGTTTGGCGAAACTTTTCATAGCCAGCAGGGTGCAAAGAAGGAAGCCGAACTTAAGTTTGTCGAACCCACTCAACTCAGGCAAAAAGCGCATCAACCAACATTACATTTGTTGGATATTTGTTATGGTCTGGGCTATAACACCGCAGCGGCTTTGGAAATGATTTGGGAAGTGAATCCAAATTGCCGAGTGGAGTGGGTGGGGCTGGAATTAGATGCATCGGTACCAAAAGCAGCGATCGCGCATCATCTTTTGAACCACTGGAACCCAGAAAACGCTCAAATTTTCCACCAGCTAGCCACTTCTGGCAAAGTTCAGACCGAACGCCTGAATGCTCAGCTAATCGTGGGAGATGCCAGAGCCACAATTCAGCAGATATACCACTCAAACTTCCGGGCAGATGCGATTTTTCTCGATCCTTTTTCACCCCCCCGATGTCCGCAATTGTGGACGGTGGAATTCTTAAGCTGGGTTGCCAAGTGCTTAAAACCCGATGGGAGGCTTGCTACTTATTCTTGTGCGGCGGCGGTGCGGGCTGCTTTAATCGCCGCTGGGTTACAAATTGGTGCGACATTCCCGGTGGGAAGGCGATCGCCTGGAACGGTCGCTAGTTTTACAAACCTAGATATAGCGGCGCTTTCAGTACAAGAACAAGAACATTTGCACACCAAAGCTGCCATTCCCTACCGCGACCCTCCTCTGTGCGAACCCGCTGATGCGATTTTGCAGCGTCGTCAAATCGATCAACAAGCTAGCGCTTTAGAGCCAACCTCTCATTGGAAAAAGCGTTGGTTATTTCAATCTCAGCTCAGAATTCAATAGCTCTACAAGCGAGTGCTTTAGAACAAACCTCTGCTTGCAAACAGTGCGGGTTATTACAGTCCCCGATCGGGATTGAATGCGATCGCCGCAATGGTCTAGGTCTCAAACGGCGGTGTATAATCGTAGCATTCTTTGCAATCGCTCAAGTGAAAGATTATTAACTTTTAAGAACTGCCTGACCGAACCCGGACAGATAAAGAATCTCCGAATTTTGTAGGTTATCAGAAGATTAAATCGATGCCTGATGCCAGAAGACGGAAGCTGCAATCAAGATGTCTGCTAAGTGCTGTTAATATCCGTGAAAAACCCGATTCCACGGTTAAGCTATTCGCTCATACTAAAAACAAATTTATGTTATAAATCATGCTCAATTTATCAACGGCTGCTTCTTCTCAAACAAGGTTGTCTTCAGTGAGCTTTATAGGTTCGGAGTTGCCCAAAATTCTGGTGGTTGACGATCATCCCTCCAGTCGGATGACGGCGGTAGCACTGCTATCGGTGGAAGGCTACGAAGTTTTGGAGGCAGAAAGTGGGCCAGATGCATTGAAGCGTGTAGTCGAGTCCAACCCAGATTTAATTCTGCTGGATGTAATGATGCCGGGGATGGATGGGTTTGAGGTATGTCGGAAGTTAAAACAAGACGAACAAACCCGCCTGATCCCGGTCGTTTTTATCACGGCGCTAAATGATAGGCGATCGCGCATTCTGGGCATTGAAGCAGGTGGAGATGATTTTCTGACCAAACCCTTCGATCGCTTAGAACTCTCTGCCAGAGTCCGGTCTCTCGTCCAGCAAAAGCGTTTGAATGAAGACCTGGATCACGCCGAACAAGTCCTGTTCTCGATCGCCCGTAGTGTTGAAAGCCGCGATCCTGCGACAGGCGATCACTGCGAACGGCTGGTGGAAATGGGTAAAGCTTTTGGTGAATTTCTGAATCTTTCTCGCAACGAAGTTCGGGATTTGATGTGGGGCGGTTATCTCCATGACATCGGTAAAGTGGGCATTCCCGACGCCGTGCTGCTCAAAACCGGGAAACTCAACGACGAAGAATGGGTAATTATGAAGCAGCACGTCCTGATTGGTGAGAAAATTTGTCAGCCGCTGCGAACCATGCGGGGCGTCATTCCAATTATTCGCAATCACCACGAACGCTGGGATGGAACGGGTTATCCCGATGGTTTAGCTAATGAGGAGATTCCCTTTTTGGCGCAGGTTTTTCAAATTATTGATATTTACGATGCCCTGACAAGCGAACGTCCCTACAAACGCGCGTTTACATCAGCACAAGCCTTAGAAATTTTTGCAGAAGAAACGGCAAAAGGTTGGAGAAATCCTCAATTAGTAGAGAAGTTTACTGAGTTTATTCAATCAGCTCGCGTTGCTGAGGCGATGCCAGAAGCCGTGTAGGGGCAAGCTCGGATTGACTCAAAAATTTAGTCGGATGCTGGCGTCGGCTGACTGAGCCAATGTTTCACCCGGAAAGAACCACGAACGCTCTTTCATGGTTCATGCTTCATCCTTTATTCTTTTAGCTGGTCTGATAACGCGAAAAGCTGAATATGGTAGCAGTAGCAATTCTTGCAGCGGGACGTGGGACGCGGATGAAATCGGATCTGCCCAAGGTCCTACATTCCTTGGGAGGGCGATCGCTCGTCGAACGGGTTCTCCATAGTTTGTCTGAAGTCGAACCATCGCGGTGCCTCGTCATCGTTGGGTATCAAGGCGATCGCATCAAAGATGCCTTGGTAGAAGTCATCGATCGATTGCCCCCACTTCCCAATCTGGAGTTTGTTGAACAAACCCAGCAGTTGGGCACGGGTCATGCCGTCCAGCAATTACTCCCCCATCTGGAAGGCTTCACCGGCGATTTGCTGGTTTTAAATGGGGATGTCCCTTTGTTGCGATCGCAAACGCTCAAAAATCTGCTGCAAACTCACCAAGAGCATCAGAACGCCGCCACCCTCCTTACCGCCCAAATGCCAAACCCCAAAGGCTATGGGCGGGTTTTTTGTAATGGTCAAAATCTGGTCAAAGAGATTGTAGAAGACCGGGACTGCTCGCCTGCTCAAAAGCAAAATCGCCGGATTAACGCAGGAGTTTACTGCTTCAATTGGCCTCAACTGGAAAAAGTATTGCCGCAACTGGTACCGAACAATGACCAGCAGGAATACTATCTAACCGATGCGGTTAAATTCATGGAGCCGGTGATGGCTGTGGATGTGGAGGATTACCAGGAAATTCTGGGAATTAACGACCGCAAACAACTGAGTAATGCTTACGAAATTTTACAAGAGCGAGTCAAGGATGCCTGGATGGCGGCGGGTGTGACTCTCGTGAGTCCAGACACGATTACCATTGATGATACGGTAGAGTTGCAACCGGATGTAGCGATCGAACCGCAAACTCATCTGCGGGGAAATACCACGATCGCATCTGGGAGTCGCATTGGCCCTGGTAGCTTGATTGAAAATAGCCAGATTGGGGAAAATGTGACGGTGGTTTATTCCGTGGTGACTGACAGTGTGGTTAAAAAGGGCACCCGGATTGGCCCCTACGCTCATTTGCGCGGTCATGTAGAAGTCGGGGAATCTTGCCGCATCGGAAATTTTGTGGAACTGAAAAATAGCACCTTGGGCGATCGCACGAATGCTGCCCACCTGTCCTATTTAGGCGATGCCACTTTAGGAAATAAAGTGAACATCGGGGCGGGGACAATTACTGCTAATTATGACGGCGTGAAGAAGCATCGTACCAAAATCGGCGATCGCACGAAAACCGGCTCCAACAGCGTTCTGGTTGCGCCAGTGACACTGGGAGAAGACGTAACCGTTGCCGCCGGGTCTGTGGTCACGAAAGACGTTCTAGATGATTCTTTGGTAATTGCCCGTGCCCGTCAAGTCGTCAGAAAAGGCTGGCGCTTAAAACCCCAGCAGGAGTAAATCAAGATGCCAATTATCAAGTCTGTATTCTATTTCGTCTTAGCCGGGTTATGCGAAATAGGTGGAGGATATCTGATATGGCTTTGGCTGCGGGAAAATAAGAGTATTTGGTTTGCTTTCTTAGGAGCGATCGCAATGATTCTCTACGGAATCATTGCGACGCTGCAACCTGCCAATTTTGCGAGAGTTTATGCAGCTTATGGAGGTGTGTTCATCGTTCTTTCTATTCTTTGGGGATGGCAAGTAGATAAGATAGCTCCAGACAAATTTGACTTGTTAGGAGGTTGGATTGCTCTGCTTGGCACGCTGGTCGTTATGTATGCACCTAGGGGTTAATATTTTTACACCATAACTGCAAGTAGGCTGCAACCTGCCACCCTACTTGCACTTAAGAAATGAAGCCGGATAGGGTGTCACCCGTCCATTCCAAGGTATCGCCCATCTGTTCGCCAGTGTGAAAAGCAGCGAGGAGGACTTCGCTCGTTTTCCCAAATGCGATCGCTCCGGTTGCATCAATCCCAATCGCCCCAAAATCCCGCTGACGCCCACGCGCCTCGGTAAAGGAGCGCTCGAAGGCATCTGCAAGAGACAAACCATCCGTCACCCGCACCACAATCCGCGCTGCCAGACATTCATCAATAATGTCTTCTCCAATTCCCGTACAGCTAATTGCCGCTTGAGCGGTGGCGTAGTTCCCCGCAGGCATTGCGGAATCGCTGACTCGACCAATCCGCTCGAAACCCTTGCCTCCCGTCGAAGTGCCTGCGGCTAAATTTCCCTGACCGTCCAA
>NZ_JAMPJZ010000016.1:0-88366 GCF_039961835.1 Trichocoleus sp. ST-U1 | reverse complement strand
AACAAATTCTAATTTCTTCAGTAAATTAGCACTCCGGTGATTGTGGGGTAGATAATTTGCCATCACCCGGTGCATATCTAATTGTGCAAAGACATCATTTATGGCAAAGTGCAATGCTTCCGTCATATACCCTTTACCTTGTTCAAATTCTGCTAAATTATAGCCCAAATAACAAAATTGGGCAGCACCCCGCATAAACCCGTGAAAACTAACATTGCCAATAATTTCTGAGAAATTCCCATTTTTGAAAATAAATAATTTTAAAGAGCGATCGCATTCAAATTCTTTAATGTTTTTCTCAACTTGCTCTTGCCAAAACTCATGGGTTAAAAAATTATCAGGCCAAAAAGGTTGCCAGGG
The DNA here is from genome assembly GCF_039961835.1 of Trichocoleus sp. ST-U1. Taxonomy (NCBI): domain Bacteria; kingdom Bacillati; phylum Cyanobacteriota; class Cyanophyceae; order Leptolyngbyales; family Trichocoleusaceae; genus Trichocoleus; species Trichocoleus sp. ST-U1. The sequence continues at coordinate 88,006 of NZ_JAMPJZ010000016.1, read as the reverse complement.
AGATAGATGCCCTTGATTATTCCGGTAAAATTTGACAATCTCAGGCACATCTTCTTGAGTTCCCATCCGTAATAACAATCTAGGCGTATAAATTAGCTTAAATTCCGAATTCATTCCAGTATTCTTATAAAAAAAGATATATTAATTGGAAGTGAAAAACGATTGAAAATGGATATTATTTCTGTTGAAGCTGCATCGCAGTTATGGAACTACCTGATTGGCCAAGCGTATTTTAAGATTCTACAGAACCTTCTCTGGGCAGCGACAATTCTGCTGCTCACCCGATTAGCTGTAGGTTGGGTAGGAGGTCTTACCCGCAAAGCGCTAAGTCGCACAGAGCCAACCTTACGCAAGTTCTTGATTCAGGTAGCCGAGATTTTCACGCTGGTCGTCGGGATGGTCGCCGTTCTCAACAGGTTGGGAATCGAGACGACCAGCGTTGTCGCGGTAGTGGGGGCGGCTGGTTTAGCAATCGGCTTAGCATTGCAGAATACCTTATCTCACTTTGCCGCTGGTGTGATGCTGATTAGTTTGCGCCCGTTTGAGGTAGGCGATTTTATTGAAGGGGCGGGGGCTGCTGGGGTAGTGGATGCCATCGGCATTTTCTCGACTACGCTAGTAACGCGAGACAACGTAGTAATTACAGTGCCGAACGGGCAATTATTCAGCGGGACGCTGAAAAATACCACCGTACTCGGCAAGCGACGAGTCGATTTAGACATTGATATTGGCGATCGCCCGATCGAACCGACTATCACCCTACTTTTGTCTTTAATTCAACCCCATCCCTTAGTTTTGGAAGAACCAAAAACGACCTGTCACGTTGCTTCCATCTCAGCAACCGGAACAATTTTATATCTCCGTCCTTGGTGTGCATCTGAAGCCTACGATCACGTCCGTTCCGAAGTACAACAGCTGGTGAAAGAAGCTCTGCGAGAGCCAGAATTGTCACTGTAGTCTTCTGCCTACTCCTGAAGGACGCGGGATCATTCTTGCTCCTTCATCTTCATTATTTTCCCGTGAATCGGCAGTTCAATCCGAAACTCTGTTCCTTGTCCTGGTTCAGACAGACACTTCAGTACCCCGCCATGCTTCTCAACGATAATCTGGTAGCTAATCGACAATCCGATTCCCGTGCCTTTCCCTAAAGGCTTCGTCGTGAAAAATGGATCGAATATCTTTGCCCTAATCTCTTCCGGTATGCCAGGGCCATTATCCGCAATGCGAATTACTACATGAGATCGGTCAGAAGAAAGGCTGGTGCTAATGCGAATCCAAGCACTGCTAGTGGGTAGAGACACGATTAATCGTGTCTCTAGGTCAGTTGTTGTTTCACGAATGATTGACGGCTGACTATTGACCATTGACAACTCTAGAGCATCCACCGCATTACTCAAGATATTCATAAATACCTGGTTCAAGGGACCTGCGTAGCACTCAACGGGTGGAAGGACTCCGTACTCTTTAATCACTTCAATGCCGAGATTTTGGGCTGTGGGTTTAAGCCGATGCTGAAGGATTAAAAGCGTGCTATTAATCCCTTCGTGGATATCAACTCGTCTCATCTCGGCTTCATCCAATCGGGAGAAGTTTCGCAACGAAAAAACAATTTGATGGATACGGTCAGTACCCACTTTCATAGAAGCCAAAGTTTTTGGTAAATCTTCTACTAGAAAGTTCACATCAATTGTTTCTGCTTTTTTTTGAATCTCGCCATCGGGATGGGGATATTGCTTTTTGTAGAGGTTTAGCAAATCGAGGAGATCCCGAACATAGGCACTAACATAGGGCAGGTTGCCGTGAATAAAGTTGACAGGGTTGTTAATTTCATGGGCGACACCAGCAACCAATTGACCCAAACTCGACATTTTTTCGCTCTGAATCAGTTGGGCTTGAGTATTTCGTAATGTCTTGAGGGTTTGCAGCAGTCGTTGATTACTGCGGCGGAGTGCTTGCTCTACTCGCCGACTCTTGCTGACAGTCCGTTCTAATTTATCCAGGTTAATCCGTAACTCCATCTGGCTGACCACTTGACGCCCCAACGCCCGCAGTGCCTCCATCTGTTCGGGGGTGAGATGACGTGGAATCCGGTCAATCGCGCAGAGGGTGCCGACAGCATAGCCATCAGATGTTACCAAAGGGGTACCCGCATAAAACCGGATATTGGTGTCTGAGGTCACGAGCGGGTTGTTGGAAAACCGCCGATCTTCTAAGGCATTGGGCACAATCAACAACTCATCTGGTTGCACCAAGGCATGGGCGCAAAATGCCACGTCTCTTGGCGTTTCCGTTGCTTCTAGACCGATTTTTGATTTGAACCACTGCCGATTAGAATCGACGAGGCTGACTAAAGCAATGGGAGTGCCACAAATATAGGCTGCCAGAGCCGTCAAATCGTCAAATGCTTCTTCAGGAGCAGTATCAAGAATCTTGTAGCGATTCAGCGCTTTGAGCCTATCTGCCTCATTGATGGGGATGGGTGGGCTGCTGCTGATTTCCTCTGTCGGTTTCGATGGGGTGAGGTTGATTTGATTCAATTCAGAATCGATTGAGGCGTCTTGTCGGAGGGGCTGACGACGTAACTGGCGACGTTTTTTTCTAAAAAGACGACTGTAAATGGTTTGAATAGCGTTCAAAAGAAGGTTCCATGCTGTTGTAAATAGCCGTTTCACGCTGGTATTCTGCACGCTTAATTAGAGATTATCATAGGTCATTCATACCCTTTCTTTAATTGATTGTAAGTATATGAACGTAAGCACACGACTATGCGCTCTTACTAAAGTCACAAGTACAAAGTGAATTGGTATCAACGTTAATTGGTATCAACGTGAGTTACTATCAACGCCACGAGCGGTACTGTGTTACTTGAGGTTAACACCATTTTAGGTTGAGGATTTTGGATGGGAAAAGGGAACTTAGAATCGGATTGTAAAATTTAAATAAAGTATATATATAACAACATCATCCAATTCCAACCCATTATTTTATTTATTCCATCACTAATAAATTGCAACCAATCTCCTCAAAATCCGGATAATTTGAGAGCGAGCAACACTCAAATGGTTGCTTTAAAAAGGGAATTTTTCTAAATAATCATTCTGTAGAGGTAGGATAATTTTTATTTGGGAAAAAGTATACACTAAAACAAAGACTTCTAGTTGTACTAATCTTACTGGTACAACTAGAAGTCTTTGTAGGGTATTTCCAGGACAAGCTGCTGCGTAATTAGGCGCTGACTTGAGTGACTAATTCTAATTCTGGTGCAGGTTGTTCTTTCAATAACTGGGTGTAAAGGTCGCTTAGTTGAGTCGCTACGCCATCCCAACTAAACATCTTCTCTACCCGAACTCTTGCCTTCTCACCTAGCTGCTTGCGCCATTCTGGATTGGCGAGAATGCGGTCAATCGCGGCTGCAAACGCTACGGCATCTTTCGGGGGTGCCAGTAAACCCGTTTCTTCGGGGACGACGGTGAACTGGAGTCCGCCGACATCACTAGCAACGACGGGCGTTCCAGAAGCCATTGCTTCAATTGCTACTAAACCGAAGGGTTCGTAATGACTGGGTACGACACAAACATCAGCGGCGGCGTAGTAAGCGGGCAGAGTGTCGTCACCCAACCGTCCGGGGAAGGAGGTGATGTCTTGCAGCCCCAGTTCGCCGACAATTTTTTCAATGCGATCGCGTTCGATACCGTCACTTTGACCGGGACGAGAACCCCCGCCGATAAATAGTTTTAGGTTGCCCTGCTGGCGCATCTGGGACTTGCCAACGGCGCGAACGAGTGTTTCAATTCCCTTGCGGCGATCAAATCGACCCACATAGAAGACCACGTTGGTATCGGCGTCGATTCCCAGTTTCTCTCTTGCTGCTTCGCGGGTGACGGAACCAAACTTGCGAATATCGGTGCCGCAGGGGATGATATCGATGTTGCCTTTTGTGGAAACGAGCGATCGCATATGTTCTTTCTCTTGCGGACTGGTGGCAACAATCCGTTCCGCTGTCTCTAAAACCTTTCTTTCTACCTCTAGCCGCGTGGTAGCAATCAAGGGAATCGTCGAAACTGACTTATATTTGACGGCTCCTAAAGAGTGGTAAGTATGAATTTGTTTGATGGGTTGAACTTTCTTCAGCTCCATTCCCACCCAAGATGAGAGCCAGTAATTTGTGTGTACTATAGAATATTCAATGCCTTCTTGCTGCTGAAACTTGAGCATCTGTTCGACAAACACTGGCAGATACTCAAACAAATTGTCTCTTGGGACAAACTCTTCAGGACCAGCTGTCAAGCGAATTGTTCGACAATTCGCGCTATGTTGAACAATCGTGGGTTGATCGCCACTAACTTTGCGGGTAAACATATCTACTTGCCACCCCTGTTGAGCAAGTGCCTCACCCACCTGACGTACATAAACGTTTTGACCGCCAGCCTCTTCTTTACCGATTTCAATTGCTGGATCTCCGTGGACGGAAATTAGAGCAATGTGCTGGTTGTTTGTGGAAAGCATATATTTATATCGATTTTTTCACTCAACGACGTTCAGGGCGAAGCAGGGGTTGACTATTCTACTTAGTTGCCTGTTTAGCCCACCGGAACTTAAGGAATCTTTACTTGTGCTAATAGGATAAGCTTCGCCGTTGATGATGAACATCAACTACGGGAGAGAATCTACTACCTGACTATATTCAACCTTCCGGGGGACGGGTGGGTATCATTGGGTATCATGACCTCCCCCCAAAGAAATAAAATTTTAAGCCAAAGGGCATATAAATCGCCAGAGTAGCGAATGGATTCCCATTTTTCCGTCCTCCAACGGTCAGGGAAGTGAAGATTTATAGATTTAATTGTGGAACGCGAGAATATTTAAATCGCCCAAGCCTTAAGGAAAGCGGGTTGTAAGCGTTTATTAGATTTCTTTGTCAGCCATGAAAAATTTAACAATAGGTAATTATACTAAGGGAGCGGGAAAGAAGCAAACAGCCGCAACGACGAGGATGAATCATGGCTTTCCCTGCAACTGCGAAGACTTATTCGGAACGATCGGACATCAAAAAAAAGAAAATTTTTTTGACAGCAGCACCAATTGATTAATATCTGCTATTATCTATATTTGTCACCTAGGAGAGGTGGCTGAGTGGTCGAAAGCGACAGATTGCTAATCTGTTGTACGGTTGGTAACTCCGTACCGAGGGTTCGAATCCCTCCCTCTCCGTTTTAAAAGCGAAAAGAGACAAGTAGCGAAGCCCAATAGGGAAAAGCAAACGCCTCACTCTTGACGTCTCACAGCGATCGCTTCTGCTAGCTAAAATGTTGGCAGAAGTTATGGCTGTATTCTTAAACAACTGAGATCAATTAAAATATTTGATTTCAATCGTGGACTGTTGAAGAGTTAAACACCCAAATGAGCAGACCCGCTTCAGCCAGAAGTATCAAACCGAGTTGGGCGATCGCCCTAGCAATTACCACCATTACGACAAGTTTTCTAACCGTTGCTTGCGAAAACCCCTCTCAAACAACGCCAGGTAATAACACGCCAACCAGTACAACCAGTAGCCCCGCCCAGACTACAGGTTCTACCCCAGCCACCAGCGGTTCCGGACTCAAGATTGGCTCACTGCTGCCGACCACTGGCGACCTATCTTCCGTAGGGCAACCCCTGCCAGATGCTATCCGCCTGTTAATAGACACCGTCAACAAGTGTGGCGGCGTCAATAGTCAGCCAGTCACATTTATTCCTGAAGATGACCAAACCGATCCCAACGCTGGCACCGCAGGAATGACCAAATTAACGGAAGTAGATAGAGTTGCTGGCGTCGTCGGTTCCTTTGCCAGCAGCGTTTCTAGTGCCGCCGTGCCTGTCGCTGTCCGCAACAAGGTGATGTTTATCTCACCAGGTAGCACCAGCCCCGTCTTTACAGAACGAGCCAAAAAAGGAGAATTTCAAGGTTATTGGGCGCGGACGGCTCCCCCCGATACCTATCAAGCTCAGGCTTTAGCAAAACTAGCCAGTGACAGAGGATTTAAGCGCGTTTCCACCATCGTCATCAACAACGACTATGGAGTTGGTTTTGAACAAGAATTTGTACAAGCCTTTAAAAAATTAGGAGGCACTATTGTCAACAAACCAACTCGCTACGACCCCAAAGCCGCTACTTTTGAAAGCGACATACTAGAAGCGTTCAAGGACAAGCCTGATGCGGTGGCAGCAGTTGTTTATGCTGAAACCGGCAGCTTGCTCTTAAAATCTGCCTACGAACAAGGTCTAAGTAAAGGCGTCCAGGTGATGCTGACAGATGGTGCTTATTCGGAAGACTTTCCCGAACAGGTCGGCAAAACCAGCGATGATCAATTTATATTAACTGGGGCAATTGGCACGGTTCCCGGTGCTAATGGCCCAGCACTGGCTGAGTTCACCAAGATTTGGAAAGAGAAAACCGGAAGGGGATTGAGCGCCTATGTGCCTCATGCCTGGGATGCTGCCGCTTTGATGGTACTAGCCGCCGAAGACGCTAAATTAAATACCGGCGAAGGCATTAAAAGTAAGATTCGTGATGTCGCCAATGCCCCAGGAACAGAAGTGAGCGATGTTTGTCAGGCGCTAGAACTGGTGCGTAAGGGTGAGGAGATTAACTACCAGGGAGCTAGCGGTAACGTCGATATTGATGCAAACGGCGATGTAGTCGGTAGCTACGATGTCTGGGCGGTGGAACCTACAGGTTCCCTAGCCGTGACCGGCAAAGTCAGCCCTCAAGTAGCCGTAACCGAGAAAAAGTAAGAATGTACAAAGGCAAAAGAAACAGGAGAAACCAAATTTTTCTGCTGTCTTTTGCCTTTGTTTTTTACCTTCTCTAGAAACCAGGGAAGGTGTAACCCACTCCCAGAATTAGTCCCACTGGCACTTCATCGCTTTGAAATCCGATATTTAGAGCTGCATTTGCTGTAAATTGCCGTGTCAAAGGTACATCGACGCCACCCGTAACCAGGAAACCAATGTCGCTGTCATCACCCGTGGAAATCGTGACACCGCCACCCACGTAAGGGGCGAATCTGACGGGTTCAAACGGATCTGACTGTCGAATGTTAAAGTCGTAAGTCACTGGAAGCAGAAAGGTCGTATCGTCACCGAGTAGCACGGAAGGGCGTACAGACAACGTATTGGTTAGACCAATTTTGCTGATCACGGCGAAACTACCATCGCCCAAAGCACTATCACCCCCGAAACCAATATTGAAGCCAACCCCGACGTAGCTGCGACCGGCACGGGTGGTTCGACCGAGTTCGATATCGGTTTGAGCAACCTCAGAGTCATTGGGTAAGTTTGGAGTTTCAGCAGTTGGTTGCTGTGGTGCGGCGAGAGCGGCAGCAGAAGTGGTTACGCCGGGAAATGGTTGCGTAGTAGCAGTATCATCAGCCGCTGCCAAGGAGGAAGGCTCTGAAGCCACGGGCTTTGCGCTTTCTTCAACCAGCGTTGCATCTTGGTACTCAGAGAGAATGACCGGCTGTTGGCTCAGATTATATTGTGTTGAGACCGGGGCTTGTGGTGCAGCCGGGACTTGTGATGCAGCCGGAACAGTTGATTGGGTAATCGGTGTGACATCTGCCGACTTGACAACTGGCTTGACAACTGGCATACCCATTACTGTTGGCTCAGCGATCGCTTCAGATGCGGCAGGTTCTGAAGTCTCAACGACCGCAGGAGTCTTTTGGTCAATGACTGTGGCAGTGGACTGGGCTGTAGCTGACAAGCCACCGCTGAAAACTGTCAGTGCCGTCAGACCTAGTAAGAAAGAAACACGCTTAGAAAAGATTGTATTCACGGTCACTCCTCAAAAACTTCCTCAAAAATCTACGAAAGCCAACCTTAATTGCCTATTCTCTCGGAAATTATATTTCCCTGTCGTCAATTTAGGAAATTTTAAAAGAATTTGCTACCCACCAAGGAAGGATTATGCGCTGAAAGTGGCTAGTATTCGACGAAATTGATGTTGACAGGTGAAATGGAATAAAGAGGGTCAGAGGGTGATAAGAGAGATTTTTATTCCCGATTCCTAGGCTTTATCTCCAAAGCAGCGATCGCAATTTCTCTGATAAAGGCTTGGGATGCGACCAATCGCTCATTTTGATTTTGATGACGAAGAAACCCTTTTTTACAATAAAAAGGGTTTCTTCGTGATTGATGAAGCTCGCCTCTGTAACCGCAGATTGTACTAGGTAAGGCTGTCCATTGCCGCGACAACTTGCTGGGAAACAAAGGGGAGAATCGCTTTGTTTTTACTATTTGCTTTGCCCTCAGTGAACACAATCAACAAATAAGGGTGCCGTGATGGTAGCTCGATATAAGCGGCGTCGTGGCGAACTTGGCTTGTCCAACCGGCTTTAGACCACAATTGGGCATTTGGAGGCAGTCCGCCACCTAAGAAACCCCGCACCTGATTTTCCTCATCGGGGGCTTCATCGTCTTCTGCATGGAGGCTGCGTTTCATCAGTCCCATCATTGCTTGCGATCGCCCGGAGGAAACTGCAACGCCTCCGACAATGCTATGTATGAGCCTCGCCGTGGCATTGGTCGTCACCATATTACGGTTTTCCCGCATCTCCCCTAAGAATGCCCGCTCTCGCCCATAGGGACCGTCACCCCAAGGTTTTTGATTGACATTGATGGTTTCCATCTCTGTCCAACCGAGGGATTGAAAGTAGCGATTCACGATATTGCGCTGCAACTGCCAGGTTTCAAACGGCCCTGGCGGCAACTCTGGACCGCTAGTAGTGCCAGTCAATACATCCAGCACTAAGCTGGTGGCGTCGTTGCTGGAATCAATAATCATGTCGCGGATGGCTCGCTCTAACTCCGAGGAAGTTTGGATCATTCCTTGTTCCAGCCACTCTTGTACAGCAACCAGATAAAACAGTTTAACGATGCTGGCAGGAAAGATTCGCTCGACGCCGCGATAGCTAAAGCCCCGGACTGGATATTTCCAGAATTCCTCTGAACTAAGGGCACCGCCAGTATTGACGGGCACTGGGGGATCGTAGACTACCCAGGTTAAGGCAATTTGGTTGCGGGCTAATCCCGGAAATTCTGCCCAAGTTGCTTCTAAAATGCGATCGCCTAATTTTTCTAGTTGTGCGTCTTTGTGAAAAAATGTCATTTTTATCAGTTGTTATCAGTTGTCAGTTATCAGTTGTCAATTGTTCAATAGTTTGTACCACTGACCAACAACCACTGACCCATGACCCATGACTCATTCCGCGAGTACCAATGTCGAGTCAATCTAAACCTCTATGATTCCCCCAGTTGTACTCGTTTGGCAACTCAGGCAGCAATCGGGCGTCACTTGCGGATTTTGTCGCCAAATACAGATGTATCGTCTATCCAAGTTTGTCTGCGTGAAGATGACTATTCCGGCTGGGTGGCAATTCAAGACCTCAAGGAGATTGAAGAGGCACAAACGCCCTACGAAGCTCATACTATCTCCCCGACAGAAATTCAAAATCGCATACCCCAAGTCATTGCCTTTATGCAAGCGGCGATGCAACAGCCGAATTATTATCTCTGGGGCGGAACATTAGAGCCAAATTATGACTGTTCCGGGCTGATGCAAGCCGCTTTTGCTGCCTCTGGGATTTGGTTGCCGAGAGATTCCTATCAGCAGGAAGCATTTACACAATCAATTGCGATTCAAGAGCTACAATCAGGTGATTTAATCTTTTTTGGCATCGGAGATAGAACAACCCATGTGGGTTTATACCTGGGAGAAGGACGTTATATCCATAGTTCCGGTCAAGAACAGGGTCGCAACGGAATTGGAATTGATGTCCTTTCGGAACAGGGAGATTCGATTAGTCAGTCGTATTTTCGGCAACTGCGCTCTTGCGGGCGAGTGGTTGCCAGTTATCAACCACAACGACAATAAGACACCAAAAGGTGGGAGGCAATCGTGTTAATTCCTGAAAGACTGGTAACGCAAAGCGAAATGTCTGCTGACGAGATCCCCGATATTTCTGTAGTAGTGCCGGTTTATAACGAGGTGGAAAGTTTACCCCACCTAATTGAAGCGATCGCAACCTCTTTAATTGAGACGAATCTGAACTACGAAATTATTTGCGTGGATGATGGTTCCAAGGATGGCTCCGCGGAACTGCTGAAATCTCTAGTGCAAACCCACAAAAACTTAAAAGCAGTGCTTCTGCGTCGAAACTACGGTCAAACTCCAGCAATGTCTGCGGGGTTTAACTATGCGCGAGGCAAGGTGATTATCACAATGGATGGCGATTTGCAGAATGACCCGGCGGATATTCCCCGGCTCCTGGCAAAGTTAGAAGAAGGCTATGACTTGGTAAGTGGCTGGCGTGAGAAACGACAGGACGCCGCCCTGACTCGTCTACTTCCGTCTAAAATCGCTAACTGGTTAATTGGGAGAGTCACGGGTGTAGAGTTGCATGACTACGGTTGTTCCCTAAAAGCCTACCGCTCAGAATTGGTGGCGGATATGAATCTTTATGGGGAATTGCACCGATTTTTGCCAGCTTTGGCGTTCATTGAGGGGGCAAGAATTACTGAGCTGCCAGTGGGGCACCATGCCCGCCGCTATGGAAGCAGTAAGTATGGGCTGGGGCGGACATTCCGAGTCGTGATGGACTTGTTAACCGTCTACTTTATGAAAAAGTTCCTCACCCGCCCCATGCACGTCTTTGGGCTGTTTGGCATTATTGCAATGGCATTGGGGACGCTGCTCGGTCTGTATTTAACGATTTTAAAAGTGGGTTTCGGTCAGAGCATTGGCGATCGCCCGTTATTGATTTTGGCGGTCGTACTGCTAGTGACGGGTGTGCAATTGTTTTCTTTTGGACTGCTCGCAGAATTGTTAATGAGAACTTATCACGAGTCTCAGGGCAGACCAATCTATCGGGTGAGGGAAGTTGTTGGGGGGAATGTTAACAATAGTAAACAAAGGGAAGGCTAAAAGTGTAAGAAGGAATTAAGCTTTGAAAGTTTTTTGGACGCTAGAGCCGCCCAGTCGCCGCAATCTGTTGGTTTTATTTACGGCTGGGCTATTATTTTGGTCTAGTATGGCTTCTTTGCTCCCGACGCTGCCGCTCTATATCGAGGATGTGGGCGGTACGACGCAGCAGATTGGGATTGTCATGGGGTCATTTGCCCTCGGATTGGTTCTGTGTCGTTCGTGGCTGGGGCGTTTGGCAGATCGACGCGGTCGCAAGGTGGTCTTGCTGATTGGCATGACCGTGGCAGCGATCGCGCCTTTGGGCTATCTAGTTGTTAAATCAATTCCCCTATTAATGCTGCTGCGAGCGTTCCACGGGATTAGCATTGCGGCTTTTACGACGGGTTACAGCGCCTTGGTGGTTGATTTGTCCCCAGTGTCTAAGCGGGGTGAGTTAATTGGCTACATGAGCTTGGTAACGCCAGTTGGGATGGCGATAGGGCCAGCAGTTGGGGGTTATATCCAAGCTGGGGTTGGTTACACGCCGTTGTTTCTGCTCTCTTGCGCGCTAGGAGCGATCGGTTTAGTTTGTGCCAATCAAGTCAAAGAACCCCGAATCGTCCACGAGACAACCGATTCCTCTGCCGGTTCATCCGAAACTCAACAATTTTGGCGACTTCTGGCAAGCCCTCGTCTAAGGATTCCAGCTTTAGTGTTGTTGCTGGTTGGTGTAGCGTTTGGAGCTTTGAGTACCTTCGTCCCTTTATTTATTAAAGATGCCGAAGTTGACCTAAATCCGGGGTTATTTTACACAGCAGCTGCGATCGCGTCTTTCATTTCCCGCATCATCATTGGTCGCGCTTCTGACCGTTACGGACGCGGAATTTTTATCACTGGCAGTATATTCAGCTATGCATTGGCAATGCTGATGCTGTCTCATGCTTACACTGCCCGTAGCTTTTTAGTAGGCGGTTTTTTGGAAGGCGCAGGAGCGGGAACATTACTGCCGATGATGATTGCCTTGATTTCCGACCGCTCCTCTCCCCAAGAACGAGGCAGAGTTTTTGCTTTGTGCATCACGGGGTTTGATGTCGGGATAGCGATCGCGGGTCCTGTTTTGGGTTCCATTGCCGAACCCATTGGCTACCGAGCAATGTTTACTATTACAACAGTTATTTCATTCCTGGCGCTGATTATCTTCGCTACCCTATCGAGCAAAAATTTATCCCATTCCCTCCGCTTCGCCTTTGGCAGAGAAAAGGATGTTTATGCCTTGAATAAGGTTGGGCTACAAAGTGAGGCATAATTCAAAGAAAAAAGGCAAAAGAAAGAATCTTTTGCCTTTTTCTTTTTTACTTAGTAACGGGCTAGGAGGGATTCGAACCCCCGACACCGTGGTCCGTAGCCACGTGCTCTAGTCCACTGAGCTACAAGCCCTTGCCAGAAATTTATAATAGCATAGCCTAACCGTATGATGCAAAATTTTTCTCAAAATCAACCGCTCACTCATTTGGATGCCCACGGTGAGGCTCAGATGGTGGATGTTTCCGGCAAAGAACAAACTCGACGCCATGCTGTTGCTGCGGCACAAGTGCGGATGTTGCTAGAGACATTTGAGGCGATTCAGGCGGGGAACGCACCGAAAGGAGATGTACTGGGAACTGCGAGATTGGCTGGGATTATGGCAGCAAAGCAGACTTCCCAGCTAATTCCCCTGTGTCATCCCTTGCCAATTCATAAAGTAGAAGTTCAGATTGTGCCTGACGCCCAGCTACCGGGATATCAGATTCAAGCGGAAGTCGCCACCAAGGCGGAAACTGGCGTGGAAATGGAAGCGCTAACAGCCGTTTCTGTCGCTGCACTTACCCTCTACGACATGGCGAAAGCGTTGGAAAAAGGGATGGTGATTGAATCGATTCGCTTGGTGAGTAAGACGGGTGGCAAGTCGGGAGATTACCTTCGCCAAGGACAGGGTAGTTAGAGGCTTAGAATGAATGAAGTTGTGAACTCTAACAACTCAAAACTTAAAACTCAAAACTCAAAACTCCCATGCCTCCTCGTTGGCCTCGCAAACCAGACCGCAATGACCCCGCCTATCGTCGCCTCGACGATAGAATGAATTTTGCCATCCATGTGGCGATTTTTGGTGCCTGTAATTCTGGCTTGTGGTTTTTCCACAACTTGCAGAATGCTACATGGCCTTGGGCAACCTGGGTGACAGGCGGATGGGCGTTAGTCTTAGCTACCCACGCTCTGTATATCTTTGCACTCGCAGATTATTCCGACCCAGTAACAGAATCTGCAAATACCAGTGCTGGTTTAGGATTCCAGCCCAAAAGCAAAGAAAAATCCAAAAAAACTACCTAAAGATAGATCCCTGTTTCTTGCTTTTCGTGGATTCAAACTCGGACGGGGATCAATTGCAATGAAAGCATTAGATTCCCTATCCGCATAACCAAAGTAAATCCTATGGCTAGAACCAACACTTCCGAAGCAATTGAATCTCTCGCCGCTGAAATTGGCGAAAACGTTTACATCGATGTGGCTAAATGGCACCTTTATTTGCGAGATGCCAAGCTGCATACGGTTGTAGCAGAAAAGTTGTACCCCCTACTGGCTGATAATTCTGTAGATGAAAATCAGGTGTCGAAAGTCCTGCAAGGGATTCCTGTCAAGTTAGGCGGCGGGAAGCGGGAAGTTCCCTTAGTAGATTTGTTGCCTACGCAGTGCCAGGTAAACCTGATGGATCTTCTGGAAGAATTCCAGCGCAATCTATAAACAAGGTGTCGCTTTTCCCTTCCCCTTCTCTGCCAGAGAGGGGGTTTGGGGGTTTCACCGGCTCGCTCATAAAAGGATTAGCAAGAGCGAGTTGCATGACTAAAAATGTTTAGTTTGATACGCAGAAGTTTTGATTAACTTGCGACGATATGCGTATTGACCGTAAACACTAACTAGATAAGGCATTAGGTAGGTCAGCAATCCAGAAATCCAGCGATCGCGCGTCATTTCGCCTCGGAAAAAGGCAACCCCGTGATTGATCAAAAACAAAAGAGTCCCGACAAATAGAGCCGTTTTTAATCCGGTCGGGATAAACTCTTTGTCAAATAAGCTGACAAGATATGCTTTAAGTGTCTTCATTAGAGGTTGCGATCGCTAAGCTAGATGAGCCAAGCTTCAATACTCATCTCGGCTTACTGTTAGATATCACACCTTCCCCTTCAAGTTTGGTATTGTTTCATACACCTAATTGAGCTGGTTCAAGTGCGATCGCTATCTCCCGAAGCGCTGGCGAATCCGCGAGACAAAAATATCGACTTCTGGCAAATTTAGCCGCGTCGCCAACAAAGCATAAACGCCTAAGCCGACTAACCCAGAGACACTAAGTTGCAACAACTGCACCAGCAACCCATTCGCATTCCAAACTTGTTGAAAACCTGTACTAACGCCCCAACTGGCTAAACCCGCTACAAAGCTAGCACCTGTTAAACCCAAAATTGGCAAAGTCCACTCTTGCCAAGGCAAGCCGTTGAGCTTGCGGTTCAGCATCCAAACTAGCGCCACCACTGAAATGGTATTCACCGTCACCGTGGCTAAAATCAAACCCGGTGCGCCGAAACGTTGAACGAGAATATAATCTAGCAGGGCATTAAAAAAGATATTGACAATGCTGATGCGGAAGGGTGTCTCTCCATCCCCCAATGCATAAAATACCCGCACCAGTACATCGCGCCCCAAGTAGACAAACATCCCCAGGCCATAAGCCATCAGTACTGAAGCAACCAACTCGGATGCCCCAGACTTAAAGGCTCCGCGTTGATAAATCACTTGGACGATGGGGGTTGCTAGTGTCATCATCAGGGCACTCAAAGGCAACATGGTAATGGCAGTCAGGAGTAATCCTTGACGAATTCGTTGCTTGAGTTCGGGCCAATTTTCAGGGGCAGCAAGTCGCGAAAAAACCGGCAGCAGGGGGACTAAAATTACGTTCGAGATAATTCCTAGGGGCGTCTGGACTAGAAGCCCCGCATAGGTCATGGCAGCCGCTGCTGCGGGGATATACGAGGCGAAAAATAAATCAGTGTAGAGGTTGATTTGCAGCATCCCGGAGGATAGCGTCGCGGGTCCCATCACCTTCAGGACATCCTTGACTCCTGGCTGATGCCAGTCAAACCGCAGGCGTAATGTGCCCAAGCCAGCGCGCCATTGGGCAGCGAGTTGGACTAACCACTGCAACACGGCACCGGCAAGGGTTCCCCCCGCCAAAATCAGTCCTCCCACTTCCGCGTATTGGGGTAGGTTGATTTGGTTGCCGAGTTGTAGCGCCAAGATTGCCAGCCCACCAATTACGGTAATGCTGGAGAATAAGGGGCTAACCGAGGGTAGCCAGTACATATCCGCCGCGTTCAGCGTTCCAAAGCCAATCCCAATCAGCCCAGCCATCAGCGCCATCGGAGCCATGATCTGTAACTGCTGGATGGCGATCGCCCTCACTTGCATTCCTTGCGGCGTCTCGCTTAAACCGGGTGCCACTAGGTTAATAAACACACCCGCAAACACGATTAAGACAATCGTGACGAGTAGGAGTATCCCGCCTACGAGTGTTGTAATCGTCTCCACGAGGGGCGCGGCTTCCGATTTGTCGCGCTGCTTGGCTAAAACGCTGACAATCGCACTGTGAAAAGGGCCATTGATGCCGCCCAGTAAGATCAGCAAAAAGCCAGGAATCACATAAGCGTAGTTGTAGGCATCGGCAACGACACCCACGCCAAAAGCGGCGGCGATCGCTTGTTGGCGCACCAACCCAAAAATTTTACTAATCAGCGTAGCAACTGCCACAATTCCGGCAATGCTCGCGAGTGTCCGAGCGGTTTTCTGCTTTTCAGTCACGAACGGTTAACAATCCCTCAATTGGCTCATCTTATTTAAACGCAAAGGTTAACCCCAAGGTACGCCAAGTTAAAATCTCCTTTGCGCTCCTTTACGATTTCCCTGGCTTACCTCTGCGTTAAAAATACTATGGATTGGCTCTACCGCTACCCGACTCTCTCATCCGGAATTTTGCTCAAACGCTACAAGCGTTTCTTTGCCGATATTGAACTAGCGTCTGGAGAGGTGATCACCGCCCATTGTCCAAATACCGGCCCGATGACTGGGGTTTCAACGCCCGGTAGTCCCGTGCAGGTGTCGTATAGCGACAATCCCAAGCGGAAATTGCCGTATACGTGGGAAATGATTCAAGTTTACGATACCGAACCGACTTGGGTGGGAGTGAATACAGCTTTGCCTAATCGGGTCGTTAAGTTAGCACTAGAAAAGTTCCTGTTCCCAACATTGGGCAATTACAGCCAAGTTCGCTTTGAGGTGCCCTATGGAGTAGAAAAAAATAGCCGGGTAGACTTTTTACTAACGGGTAATGACTCCGATTTACCCATTTATTTGGAAGTCAAAAGCACGACTTGGGCGCAAGGGAAACTGGTGCTGTTTCCCGATACAGTCACGACAAGAGGACAAAAGCATCTGCGGGAATTGACCGCGTTAATTCCTCAGATGCGGGCGGTGATGCTTTATTTTGTGAATCGCGGTGACTGTACTCATTTTGCGCCTGGAGACAGTACCGATCCCCTGTATGGTAAGTTGTTGCGCGACGCCGTTGCCCAAGGGGTGGAAGTATTACCTTGCCGTTTTGAAGTTACCCCAGAAGGGATTCGCTACTTGGGTTTAGCCGATTTTCTGCCTTCAATGCCCGCGCAGACATCTTGCCTATCTTTGCCAGAATAGCGATACCTAAACAGTGGAACCTTACCCCTAACTCCTCGACCTTCACGGAGAGGGGAATATAGAACCTTTCCCTGTGAACGAGGAAAGGCAGGGACAGGGTTAAAAAACGGAAAGGTAGCCCAAATGCAGAGTGATAGGTATCTTGAAAAATAGCTAACCTCGATTGAGTAAAGGCAAATTGGAGCTAAAAAACGTCATCATTGCACACAAGGCGGGAGACCCCCTCAGCCGTAGCTGGGCAGAAAAGTGCGCCAAACAACTGGAAAAACGCAATTGCCATGTACTGATGGGGCCAAGTGGGGCAAAGGATAACCCCTACCCAGTGTTTTTGGCTTCTGCAATGCATCCAATCGACCTGGCGATAGTATTGGGCGGCGATGGCACCGCTTTGGCAGCAGTACGGCATCTCGCACCCGAAAAAATTCCGATTTTGGCGGTGAACGTGGGAGGACATTTAGGATTTTTAACCCAGCCGTTTGAGGAATTTGAAGATACTGAGCGGGTTTGGGACAGGTTAAGCGAGGATCGCTATGCCCTTGAACGGCGGATGATGTTGCAGGCGGCGTTATTTGAGGGAAATCGCACGAATTTGGAACCCGTGAGCGATCGCTTCCTTGCACTGAATGAAATGTGCATCAAACCTGCCTCAGCCGACCGCATGATTACTTCCATCTTAGAAATGGAAATTGATGGAGAGGTGGTCGATCAATATCAGGGAGATGGGTTGATTGTTTCTACTCCCACTGGCTCCACTTGCTACACTATCTCTGCCAATGGCCCGATTGTCCACTCTGGCATGGAAGCGATTACTGTCACCCCCATCTGCCCTCTGAGTCTGGCGAGTCGCCCAATTGTCATCCCTTCTGGTTCTGTCGTCAGCGTTTGGCCTTTAGCTGACTACGAGTTAAACACTAAACTATGGATGGATGGTGTCTTGGCAACTGCCATTTGGCCCGGACAGCGCGTAGACATTCGCATGGCAAACTGTCTCGCAAAGTTCATTATTTTGCGGGAAAACTATTCTTATTACCAGACACTCCGCGAAAAGTTGCAATGGGCAGGAGCGAGAATCCGGTACAGTAACAATCACCGAAATTAAGGATGTTGTAGAGTTGAAACTTTTGCCATCTGGCATTGCGTTTTAAAATTACAGCATCGCAATCAGTAAAGTAGGCAGACAAGCATTTCAATTTATCCACCAACAAACCGACGCGATCGCTATCTATTTAGAACGCATAGCAGCTTATTTCTTTTTCTCACGCTTCGGCTTTTCTGGTTTAACGGACTCACCACCTGATTTTTGAGCTAGCTTTTCTTTTTCCTGCTTCAATTGATCCTGCGATCGCTGTTTGCCTTCTATGGCTTGCTGGTAATCTGGCTTGTATCGAATCGCCTTGTCATAAGAGGCGATCGCTTCTTCATACCGCTTTACGTTCAACAGCGCATTTCCCCGACTGAACCAGCTTTCGTAGTGATCTGGCTTGATAGCAACGGCTCGATTATAAGACGCGATCGCTTCTTGATATTGTTTCAAGTTATAAAGTAAATTGCCTCGATTGTACCAAATGAGGTAATCGCCTCGATTAAATTTTAAGGCTTGGTTATAGGAAGCGATCGCTTCTTCATATCGTTGTAATTGATGCAGCGACCAACCAATCCCGTACCAGCCTTTAGAGTAATTTGGCTGAATTTTAGTGACTTGGGTATACGAGTCAATTGCATCTTTATATTGCTGTAAATTTACTAATGCATTCCCTCGGCTATACCAAGCTTTGAAGTGATTCGGTTGAAATCTTACCGCCTTGTCATAAGATTCAATCGCGTCTTGATAACGTTGCAAGCTCATTAGCGAGTTGCCCCGATTGTACCAAGCTTGGGAGTAGTCGGATTTAGATTCTACAGCTTTGTCGTAAGACGCGATCGCTTCCTCATATTTTTGCAAATTATGCAACGTCCAGCCCCTACTGTACCAAGCTTGATAGTAGTCTGGCTTAAATTGCACCGCCTTATCAAAAGATTCAATTGCTTCTTGATATTGCTGTAAATTCGTCATTGTTTCGCCGCGACCATTCCAAACTTCTGGCGAATTGGGATTAATAGTTAAAGCTTTCTCGAAAGAATCAATTGCCTCTTTGTATTGCTCCAATTTATCCAGCACATAGCCGCGACCCGCCCAAGCTTCAAAGGATTCTGGGCTAATCTGAATGGCTTTGTCGTAAGCTTCAATCGCCTCTTTATATTTATTCAGACTGAATAGAATTTGACCGCGACCATTCCACGCTTCTAGGTATTCCGGTCTAATTTTAAGAGCTTTGTCATAAGCATTCAGCGCTTCCTCATTGCGATTTAACTCTGAAAAGGTTTTGCCTCGGTTATACAAGTCAGTTGCATTAGAAGAGTTAATAATATTAACCGTAAAAATAGTTGCGCCCGTTCCCAATCCTAGGACAATCGTTGAGATTAAAATTTTCCAAGGAAGGGAACGCGATTTTTTGCTTTTTTTCTGACTTGTCGGACGAACGGGTGATTTTACAGAGGGTGCAACCATCATTGTGACACCTGTCGGTATCTTCAAATCTTTGAGAGCTTGCAATGCTTCAGTAGCAGATTGGTAGCGCTGCCGAAAATCATAACGCACCATTTTATCTAGAACATTTGCGAGAGCGGTGCTGACTGATGAATGATTGCGCCAAATGATTTCACCCGTATTGGAATCTTCTGGTAATTCGTTAGGAAACAAGCCGGTGAGAGCCTGAATTCCTATCATGCCTACTGCATAGATATCACTGCTTAATTTGGGGTTTCCGTTCGCTTGTTCGCTTGGTAAGTAGCCTGGAGTACCAATGGCAACCGTAAAGCTAGTTTTTGCTCCCTTAATTATTTGAGTGCTAATTCGCTTAACTGCACCAAAATCAATTAAAACTAATTTGTTATCTTCCTTCCGTCTGATTAAATTTCGAGGGTTAATATCGCGGTGGATAACATTTTGTTGATGAACAAATTCTAATATTTCAAGAATCTCTTGTAACAGAGAAATTACTTCATCTTCAGATAGCGGCGGGATGACTCCACTGCTACCGCCTGTGGGGAGTTCCTGGCTAAGATCGCTACCTTCAATGAATTCTTGAACTAGATAAAACTCTTGATTTTCCTCGAAATAGGCGAAAAGTCGAGGAATCCGATCGTGATTCCCTAACTGGTGCAGAACTTTTGCTTCCGTCTCGAAGAGGCGTCTCGCAGTTTGCAAAGTCTGGGGATCGGTTGCTTGAGGCTTGAGTAGCTTAACAACGCATCGAGGGGTGCCAGGAAGATACATATCTTGGGCAAGATAAGTTTGACCAAACCCTCCTCCTCCCAAGGAGTTAATGATTTGGTAATGTCCTCCCAGTGTTTGTCCGATAACTAAGTTCATGGAGTTTCGTGGCAGATAGCGTTAGGAAAGCGTCTTTGCAGAAAAATCGCGCAATCGTTGAAATCGATTTTGGCACAGAAGAACTTGTCTAACTCCACCTACATAGGTGAAAACAATCCATCAGGTGATTTGATGCGATCGCTTCGCTGGAAACACCGCAGCTTCCAGTCAACCCCCCCAAAGTGCGATCGCTCTCAGCTCAAACGTCTTTCTTAGGGTAGGCGATTGACTCTACCCATAGCAAGGGGATGGCTGGTGAGCTGAAACATACTTTTGTCAATATGCAACCAGGCTCTTTTGATAAAACTTAACCATAGGCATCTACCCAAATGATAAGAAAGTTTGTCTTTGCTACTCTTCTAGCCTTTTCAGCGCCCGTCGCTATCTCCACCTCAGGTCTTGCCCAATCTAACGCCCCAGGCACACCGACCACACCAGGTGTCACCACACCGACTACACCAGGCGTCACCACACCGACTACACCAGGCGTAACTACGCCAACCACACCAGGTGTAACCACACCAACCACACCAGGTGTAACCACACCAACCACACCAGGTGTAACCACACCAACCACACCAGGTGTAACCACACCAACCACACCAGGCGTCACCACACCAACCACACCAGGTGTAACCACACCAACCACACCAGGTGTAACCACACCAGCCACACCAGGTGTAACCACACCAGCCACACCAGGTGTAACCACACCAGCCACACCAGGCGTCACCACACCAACCACACCAGGCGTCACCACACCGACACCGCCGACCGCACCAGGCGTAACCACGCCGACTATACCAGGTGTAGCCACACCAACCACACCAGGCGTAGCAACACCAACCACACCAGGCATAACACCGCCTGCTCTACCAGGGGTTCCACCCGTGATACCCGTAATACCGCCGGTCACACCAGGCGTAACACCGGCAATCCCGTCGATTACACCAGTCACACCACCCACGCCACCATTACAGTGAGCGAACGGTAAATCGGTGTCTGGAGATTAGTTTGTCAATGTTTATCTGAAAAGTAGGGGCTTTCCGACCCGAAAGCCTCTACACACTGTCAAAACATTTTTGACACAGCAATAGACTTGATTTTTTTGACCCACAACAGGGGCGCAAGTTGAGAAATGCGCTCCTTTACTGTAGGCTTCTAAACGGTGTAGCGACGCTCAGCATGAGCGTATAGGCACAACAAAAGTGTAAATAGCTCTGTGGTTGAGAAACTGAGTTTCTGGTATCCGGGCGCGATTTTACATTGATTTGCGCTTAGCTGTACAGTACGTGTCACTGGCTTCCGGAAATAGATGTGAGTTGCTGAAAAAATTATCTAGATGTGTTTTTAAAATTCACTAGATAAAAAGCTGGCAATTTACTCCATGATCGGGAAACTACTAAAAGGGCGTTACCAAATTGTCCAACTCCTGGTATCTGGAGTTTTTGGACAGACCTATATTGCCGAAGACATTCACCAAGTAGGCAAGCCAAAATACGTTGTCAAGCACTTTAGTCTTGCAAGTTCAGACCCCAACAGTTTGGAAAGTGCAAGGCGTCGGTTCGTCAACGAAACAGAAATATTGACAAAACTTGGCACCCATAATCGAATTCCTCAGTTGTTAGACTCCTTTGAAGAAAACCAGGAATTCTATTTGGTACAAGAATTTATTCAGGGACATCATCTGAGTGCGGAACTGCCAATAAGCAAAGGCTGCGTCAAACGCTGGACGGAAACCCAAGTGATTGAAATGCTGCAAGAAGCCCTGCGTATTCTGGCATTTGTTCACAGCCACGGCATTATTCATGGCGACCTGAAACCGAACAATTTAGTCAGACGCGCCGAGGATGGCAAGTTATTTCTAGTAGATTTTGGTGTAGCGCAGCCACAGCATTCAGCTCCCGATTTAGCACAGAGTAAAACGACTTTAGCGGTTGGTAGCTTAGGCTACATTCCCTCAGAGCAACTCATCGGACATCCCCGCCGCAATAGCGATATCTATGCTTTGGGAGTAATTGCCATCCAAGCCTTAACTGGTGTGGAACCTGCACAATTAAAAGAAGATCCTGAGACGGGTGAGCTGATCTGGCAGCACCTTTTTATCAGCAGTCTCTCAATGAGTGTCTTGAGCGATCGCTTAGTTTCTGTCCTGAACAAGATGGTACGCTACCACTTCAAAAGCCGCTACCAGTCAGCTTCGGAGGTACTGCAAGCTCTCCAGTCGTTAGATGGAAGCCAGAAGCCAGCAGTAAAGACAACCAACCAGCCACCCGCACAGAAGGCAATCGTTAATCGTCAAAAAAAAGAAACTCACAAAGCCACAATTAAAGAATTTCCAACTCAAAAATCAAGGAAAGGTGAGGGAAATACTCGCTCTTACAAACCTCAACATTCTCCAATCCTAACTGGACTTGGAATCGGGATTGCAGCGAATAGTTTAGTGATAACAGGCGGGCTTTATTCTCTGCTGAATGCTTTTCCGTCAGAGTCTTCATCAAACATTTTAGTTACCGCGAAGGACAAATATCAGACAGGAGATGTTCAAGGCGCGATCGCGCTAGCACAATCTATTCCCTCAGAAAGTTCTATCTATCCAGAAGCTCAAGCCACCGCACGCGAGTGGAGCCAAGAGTGGCATACTGCTGCTGCTCAATTTCAATCCGCCGAACAAGCATTTAAAGAAAGCCGGTGGTTAGATGTGCTAGAAGCAGCTCGTAAGATTCCTAAAATTTCCTACTGGCAAGAAAAAATAGCGCCACTTGTTCAGAAAACTCAACCCAAAGTTGAAGCGGAATCTCAACAATTATTAAAAAAAGCCTACGAGCGAGCGGCAGAAAAAGACTTTACCAGCGCCCTAAACTATCTCAAGCTCATTCCCCAACAAACGCCTGCTGGGGCAAAAGTTCAGACAAAGATTGCTGAATATACCCAAAAGCAACATATCAAAGCTGATTATCTGTTACAACAAGCCTACGAACGAGCATTCAGAACAGACTTTGCGGGTGCGTTAAATTATCTGCAACAGATTCCCCAAGACACCCCTACCTACGCCAGAGCTTTAGCCAAGAGTGCAGAATATACCGAAAAGCAGCACCTCCAAGCTGAAGCCGAAAAAAAGGCGGAAGCTCAAAAAGCAGCAGCTCAATCTGCTTCCCAGATTTCAGCAGAACGCCAAGATGCTAGAAGTCGGAAAGTCGGTGCAACGTATCGAGATATGAACCCTGGTAGCCGCCTCCAAGAAGTTACGCTAAGACTCATTCCCTAGCTCCCTCCAGAGTCTATTGCAACAGGTTCTGTTTTAAGGCTACGTTAAGGGAAGGTTTTCCACTGATGGGCTGCAATGAGTCAAAAGAACGAAGGTATAAAAATTCTTAGCGATAACCGGCAAGCCCGTTTCCTCTATGAAATTTTGGAAACCTATGAGGCGGGAATAGAGTTAACTGGCACCGAGGTTAAATCGATTCGTCTGGGTCAGGCCAATCTACGAGATGGCTATGCCCTGATTCGCAATGGTGAGATATGGCTGCTGAACGTCCACATTTCGCCCTACAAGGGCATCGGCGCATTTTTCAACCACGACCCTCGTCGCACTCGCAAATTGCTGCTGCACCGCCAGGAAATCCGCAAGCTGATTGGCAAGGTGGAACAGCAAGGTTTAACGTTAATCCCTCTGAAAATGTATTTGAAGGGGGGTTGGATTAAAATTAGTTTGGGTCTTGGCAAAGGTAAAAAGCTGCACGACAAGCGCGAAGACGTCAAGCGGCGCGATGATAAGCGCGATATGGAACGGGCGATGAAAAATTACTAATGAAATCGGGAAATTGGGAATTGACGTGAGTTTGGAATTAGAAACAGACAAAGACAGCTAGGTTGAAAGTGCTGGATTCGCATCTGCTTATCTGATACTCATACTCAGGAAAGATACTCAGGCAAGAAAAGTTCTGCGGCGTTAATAGCCCCCCGCTCAATTGGGGACAAAAGACAAATTGAAAGTGAAGCGTCAACAAGCCGGAATTGGGATGAAGTTCTACTCCGATCGCCAGAAGCGTCGCTCAAAGTTAATTTTGGCTGTGTGTCTCATCTCGTCGATAACGAATTCCATTCACTTCTAAAGTTGGATTAGCGGAGCTGTAGTTTTCCAGCTCTCGAACATCGTCATCAATATAGAAAATGGCTTGAATGGGACCATAGCGCTCTCGAATCGCCAACTCGATGCGCTCGGCAATCAGAGAAGCAATTCCCATAAATTCTGGATGCAGAATTAGATGCATCTGCACCAACACCAAACGCCCGACAATTCCTCGCGACTCAATCTGGTAACAGTGGGTGACGCCCCCAACCTGACGGGCAATTTGCGCCAAAACTTCGGGAGCGATCGCAGTCTGCTGCACCATCAGCGGTAACTGCCAATTCACGACGTACCAACAACTTCTCGCGGCTAGAAGAACCAAAAAAACCGCCAGCATTACGTCGAGCCAGAAAATCCCCCACATCACTCCTACCAAGCCTGCTACCACCAAGAGGGTCAGCCCCACATCCTTGAACAACTGAATGGAATTAAACCGCACAGCAGGGCTATTTAAAACTCTGGCTTGGTACACGCCGATGAGGGCGAGGACTAGGGTTGTGGAGACAACCACTCCCAGCAATTGAATTAGGGGTAGACTCACTGAGGTGGGATACGGGAGATCGACAACCCTGGTCGCAGCGACTAGCTGCTGGGCGGACATTCCCAGTAAATTTAAGCAAGCAAAGCCCAAAAAAGCCACGAGCAGAAGCGTTGCCACGCTTTCCAGTTTGCTATGACCATGCACTTCGCGCCCTGCTAGACGGTCGGGTGCGGCAGTGACGAGCAAACTCAACAGGATACTGAAGCTGGTAATCAGGGTGTGCAGCGACTCCGCTAGCAGGCTGAGCGATCGCGTTGTCCAACCTGCTGAAACTTTAATGGATAAAACGAACAAGGTGAGCCAAAGCGTCGCAAATAAAACCCGACGACTGGCGCGATAGCGATTCTTTGCCTCGGTCATAGCCTTTTAAGGAGTTATTAGTTTTTGGTTGTTAGTGTTTAGAAGTTTGGTTACTCTAGCAACGAACAACGAACAACGAACAACTCATGTCAAACCCTTCTTTTTCTAACCAGGTAGTTGAGGTCAACTCTCCCGGTTTAGATGCCAAGGCGATTCGATTATTAGTTTTAGACATTGATGGCACGATTGCCGGTGTATCCAACACTATCAGAGAACCTGTACTTCGGGCAATTCGTGCCGTTCAAGCAAAGGGTATTCACGTTGCGATCGCGACAGGTCGGATGTATCGTTCTGCTTTGCGCTTCCATCAACACGTTGGCTCCACATTGCCTGTGATGGCTTATCAAGGTGCTTGGATTCAAGACCCCATCAGCCAGAAAGTTCTGCGTCACTCGCCGGTTTCTGAGCCAATGGTATTGCAACTGTTGGAACACTTTGAGGAACCGGAATTGCGATCGCTGCTTTCCGTCCACTTCTACATCAACGACCAGTTGTATGTCAGAGAACTGACATCGGCAACCAAAGCTTACTCAGAACGCTCCGGCATCCAGCCTATCGTTGTTGGCGACCTGCGGAATACCCTCTCGATTGCTGAACCGACGAAAGTTTTGGCGCTCTGTGACGATACAACCGTGATTGAAAATTTGCTCGGAACGTTACGAAAGCGTTACACCCCAGCCGAACTTTACCTGACTACCTCTGTTGCGACTTTCTTTGAAGCAACCCACCCTAGTGTGAATAAAGGAACGGCAGTGCGTTACTTAGCCGAAGAGATATTAGGGCTAGACGCCGCTAATGTCATGGCGATTGGCGATAACTTTAATGATTTGGAAATGCTTGAATACGCTGGGATTGGTGTTGCGATGGGGGATGCACCCGCAGAGGTTCAAGCGATCGCTCAGTGGGTGGCTCCTAGTGTAGAGAAAGATGGTGCCGCCGCTGCCATTGAAATGTTTCTACTTTAAAACCCTTTAGATCAGAAAGAGGACCGACGACTGGCCGTGTTTCGTCTCGGTCCCCTCACTGGTTCGCTCCTCACACAAGAGCAATAGTATTGCATATCATTCCATTTGTCTAGTGCTTTTTACAAAATTTTCTAACTAGGGGTAGGCGGTGGTACGACTAAAGTTCGATGGGTGCCAAGATGCCCAGCCTGTCTTGCAACAGGGATTTCAAAATTGCGCGAGTTACTCCCACTAACCCCAATCTTGCCTGCGCCAGATGAGGCATCTGAGTCTTGACTTCGCCAAAAATGCGACATTCACGCTCAAAGGTTTCAAAAGCCTGAGTCGCATCAAACGCCCGTTTTCCCCACTTCAGTTGATTCATGCCCCCCAGTTCATCTAGCAACCCGAACAACTGGGCGATCAAGTGGCGTTCTGCTGGATGAATCAACTGGAGTTGCCCGTCCGCAGTCAGCCAAGGAATTGGCTCTGGGTAGACTAGCATCAGCGCAGGCGAGTCATTGAGCTGGATTATCTTCTCCCGATGCCCTAAGCGCAGCAAAGAGCAGCAACGGGCATGGATGTACTGTACTTTTGAAAGACTTGATAGGGGTTGGGGGTAAGTCATCGGTACCCGGTAATCGGGAATTGGTAATAGGTAATTGGGAACTCCCTGGCTTTGACTCACCCCTACTACCAAAAGCTGCAACCAACGGGCTATTTCCGTATCGGTGAGTTGGAAATCAATGAAACCGGGAGGAATCACTTGAATTGTCAAATTTTGTAAATCCACCTTTCCCTGAGCGTCATCGACGCTAGTACAGAGATAGGCAGCTAGCTCAGTTGCAATTTCCAATGCTGGCAGGTGCCAGAGAGCTGCAAATTTGAGGGCGACACTCGACCTGTATCGGATGCCTTTACCCTCCTGAAATCGCTGGAGAGGGATTTCAGCGCCGCTGAGCAGCTCAGCCAACGGCGTATTTTCCTCTGGCGGATGTGAAGCGATCGCGTCCTTGTCGAGAAGGTATCTTTCTCTGTACAAACCGATAGCTGCTTGTAGCTGAATAAGCATCTGTTGCTTCAGCGATGGGTAATGAACAGCCGGTAAATTCACCTTCACACTCACTCCCTTTGAAAGGCGTATTTCGCTTATCTAGTCTAGTTTTATGACCTCTACCTAAGGTTAGAACTTTCCCAGAATAATATCTAACTCAAGCAGGCGCGTGAGGAAGTATTTTTTGCTACCTTGTAAGCTTGGTAAAATTTATAAAAGATCATCGCTTGCCACTTATGCAATCACCATCCTCCACATCAGAGGTATCACGACCGTTTTTAACCTGGCAACGGATTCTAGACTGGGCGCAGGAACACTACCGTTATCGGACTTTCAGTAAAGATGAGCGAATTCCAGCTAGACCAGGACTTTTGTATTTAGTCCAACGGGGTGCCGTCCGCTTAGTCGGTACGGCTCAAGTTAGCGCTAACACCAGTTCTTCCGCGGCTAAAGTTCTGCGTTTGAGTCCAGAAGAAGCTTTTTTAGGCTTTGTGGGTGCAGGACAACCGTTTGAAATTGTTGCCCAGTCACCGTTTACCCTTCAGGCTTATGCCCACGTCGATCAAACTTCTGTAGTTTGGATGTACTGGCATGACCTGGACAACTGGCCTCACTTCCGTCGCGAAGTATTTGATGCGTTCCGGTATCAGCACCAGCGCAAGCTACTGTGGTTGAGTACCTTAGGACAGCGACGGACAATCGATCGGCTGTTGGGATTCCTGACGCTGTTGATCGAAGAATTTGGCGAACCCCAAGATAGCGGTTACTGTCTGCCATTTCCCCTAACTCATGCCCAAATTGGCAGTGCCATCGGTTCTACCCGTGTCACTGTGACTCGCTTAATGGGTAAGTTACGTCAAAAAGGATTAATCAGAACTCAAGGGGATAATTTGCTCTGTTTACCTGCGTCTGCTTTGAGTGTTAACAATAATTAGCTTTTTGAGCCGATTGCCATCAGTTTGTTGTCCTGACGATTGCCCTTTCATGGCTACCAACCTATTAAGGACGAAGGGGTACAAAATCGTAGCCGGTACCGGAGGTGGTACCCGGTTGAATGCGGACGAGAATGACGGCAGCATTGCGATCGCCTGACGGTAAAAACCGGATGATGCCCGATGCCCCAGTAGACGAAAAATCCGATGCAATTAGGGATTTTTGGACTCCGGTTCGGGTGGCATTGCGCTGCAAGGCTGCAATCAAAGCCTGGGTAGCGTCATAAGACAAAGCGGTACGCCAACTGACATCGCCACCCCATAGTTGTCGGGATTGGCGGGGAAAGTTAGAAGTCGGATCGCCATTGATATGCCAAGGCACTGCCAGCACCATCTCAACTGCTGCCTCACCGCCCACTTCCAAAGTCTTGGGTGTGTAAACATCATCTCCCCCCAAGAGCTTTAATCGTTTGCGATTTAGCTGCACGACTTGCAGGGCTTTGTCTAAAGTATCTGTATTCGCTGCTAACATTAGCACTTGGGCACCTTGAGCGATCGCTAGATCGATACTTCTAGCAGCACTAAAACCCGGTTCGGATAAGTCAAACTCATTCGATACTTGCCCGCCTCCTAAAGATACGGCAGCGACAAATTCCGATTTCAGCGATTGGCTATAGGCACTCCGGGAATTAAAGAAAACGGCTGCATTTTTCCGTTGCAATTTGTTGAGCATATAGTCAGATAATGCCCTGGCTGCTACGTAGTCACTGGGAACCGTCCGAAAAACGTAGCGGCTAAAACCGGAAAGTTTAATTGAGGTGCTGGTCGGGGAAATGACGACTAATTTGCCATCGTTATAAGTAGTTCCTGCCGCCAAAGTGACATCGCTCGAATAAGGGCCGATAACACCCAACACTTCTGGATTATTGACCAAGGCGCTAGCAATTTGTTTGGCAATTTCTGGATTATTATCGTCATTCGCGATCGCTACTTTTACCGGAATTCCTTTAATTCCCCCAGCTTGATTAATTTCAGTTTGAGCTTGAGCGACGCCCCGCAACATTTCTAAAGCTCCATTTACATCCGTACCAATTGGCACGGAGACGGCAATGGTGTAGCTGATTTGCTTGCCGATCCGGGCATTATTGAGATAAATTAAAGTTTCTGGATCGTTGCGATTCGCTTGGAGGGATGATTGAAAGTTAGCGATCGCGCTAGCAAAATCCCCGCTTGCAAATGCTTGCACTCCTGCTTGTTTCTCGGAGTTAGCATTCGCCGTTGCTAAAGATTTTTCCCCTATACTAATTCGAGTGCTGATAGAACCTGGTGCGATAGGAACTGGACTTGATTTCACCGAATCAGGGTTTCCCGGAGCAATTGGGGGACTGGAATTGCTCTTAAACCACCAATAACCAGCCCCCAAAACACCTGCCGTAATCAATAGGGACAGAACAAGAACCGTTGTTTCATTTTTATGGGACATGGATGGTTAAGCAGGAAGAAATAGGTCTTATTGATAAGTCTAATTAAATTCTTTTTCGCGTTGAAATATTTAGTTTAAATCACGTTTTAAACGAGAGTAATTAGCGGAGCCTAACAAATCCAGCCTCAGAAATCAGTTGCTGTCCTTGTTCTATCTGCAACAAATTTGCATAAGCTTCACCCGCTTGCTGTTCTCTCTGACCATTCCGTTTAATAATCACAAATAGCTTCCGAGTCAGGGGATATTGACCCGTTTGAAAAGCCTGAATATTCAGCTGATTGCGTTGACTAGGGCACGTTTGCAGCGGCACAAAAGGCTCTTGGTAAGGCGTTACAAATTCACCCGCTCTCCGCCCAAGTGGCAAAGGCTTGATACTACATTGTGGAACCACTTCAGGAGCAGAAGCAAAGTAAATTCCTCCAGGGCTACCACCAAGTTTTTGCAGTGCTTGAGTCGTGGTAGAGACAAATTCAACATTGGCACTAAAAGGTTGACCGTTCAAAACTTCTTCCACAAATAGTTCCACCGTTCCTCCAGCATTTGGGGAACGAGAATAGGGTTTAATTGGGATATCCGGGCCGCCTAATTCTTGCCAATTAGTAATCTTGCCCGTATAGATAGATTTCAACTGATCTAAGGTCAAACCTGGGATATTCAGGTTTGGGTTAACCGCGACTGCCAATCCATCAATTGCGATCGCAATCTCTTTAAGCCCGAACCCTCGCTGCTGTGCCTGGTTATACTCGCTCGTCAGAATCGGTCGCGAAGATTGGGCGAAGTCTATTTTCCCGTCTAGTAACATTCTGATGCCAGCGCCAGAGCTAGCAGGGCCGGTATTTGGCTCAACATAGCGCAGCCGAAACTCAGGTCGCGCCGCTTGCATCCGCGAGTCTACTGCGAGTCGAATCGGTGCCCAAGAGGTGCTGCCACCGTAGCTAAACAGCCCAGTAGGAACGTTCTGCACTTGGGGAAAGCCTTCGCCGGTGGAGGGTGTTGAGCGATTGGGCTGATTTTCCCGATCGTTGGCAGCATCACTGGGGTTGGTGGTTTGGTTTAAACGACCGAGGTCAACACCAGAGCGCTTGGTAAACCACCAAAAGCCAGCGCCTAATAAAGCAGCAGTGAGCAGGAGGGCTAAGACGAGAACCGTGGTTTCGTTTTTTTGGGACATGATGGTTACTCAGGAAGCTCACGATTAGCTTAGAGAAAATTAGCAAGTAATTTATAAATTAGGCGAAATAGAGCAGTCACTGCGATCGCGCCTGCTCCAGCCAACATAGCCACAAAAACGACTATCTCCAGGGGAAACCCGTCTCGTAAAACGGGAAAAAACAGCATAATTGCCAGGGTTATTCCCGCAATAATCAATAAATCCAATTTTTCAATGAAGCGGCGGTATTGAGCAAACAATAGACCCCCAATCATCATCCCCAACAATCCAACGCTCAGCCCTGGGGATGGCAGCAAACTACCCAAAGCAATAAATAACAATCCGCCTTCAAACCCCGTAAAAGCTGCTCCTCCTAAAACCTCCAGTAGAGAAAATCTCGGTCGAGAGGCGGGTTGAGAAATGGGGGCGGGTGGCTGAGGGGTCGGGGCTGGAGTTGGAGGCGCGGCAGCGGCGGCTGGAGCGGCGACGCGGGTAGGCATCTGAGTCGGTGGTGCCAGAGGCGCAGGGGACGGTAATAAAGAAGTCAGGGCGTGCAGCACTTCATCAGCAGACTGAAACCGTTGATTCGGCGCACTCAAGAGCATCTGGTCTAAAATATCGGCGAAGCGATTCCACTCACTAGCTCCCGCAGCGCTAGCGATCGCACCCGCATGAGGTCTCCAATTCCACTGATTTGTATAGACATCAAATAACTCGGTTGGCTGCTTGCCCGTGAGTAGGATAATGCAAGTCACCGCCAAGGCATACAAATCTGTTGAAGGATACACTTGACCCCCAGCCATTTGCTCTGGCGGTGCAAATCCCATTGAATAAATTCCGGTTGACGATCCACCAGGCGTTGCCTTCGTCACCTGCTTAACAGCACCAAAATCTAAGAGATAAAGCCGACCGTTGCGATGGCGCATAATGTTGGAAAGCTTGATATCTCGGTGGATGGAGCCGCTATCATGAACAAACTTTAGCACCGGCAGGATTTCTCGCAGCAGTAATAACACCTCGTCTGGGGAGAACTTCCCCTTCTGCGCCAGTTCCTCTTCCAAATTATGCCCATCGATGAATTCCTGCACCAGATAGAAAAACTTGTCCTGTTTTCCCGGTTGAATGCTGGGAACTGTGATATCAAAGAAAGCAAACAAGTCGGGAATTTGAGGATGGCTGCCGAGTTCTTCTAAAACTTCTCCTTCCCGTGCAAATAGATTTTGGGCAATTTGTAGCTGATCCGGCGTTAAATCTCCCACTGGCTGAAACTGTTTGACGACGCATCGGCGCATTCCAGGCGTGCGGCGATCGCGTGCCAAAAACGCTGCACCAAATCCCCCTCGTCCTAACAGCTTTGCCGATAGATACCGACCATCTAAAATCAGCTGCATTCCACAGGCGGTGCAATACTTCTGCTGCACCGTTTTGACAAGGTTGTTGTCATCAAGATCGGCAAAAAAATTCAGGGGGCGAGGGCAGCCGGGACGGGTACAGTAAATTTCCATGAGGAGTTACTGGTCAAATCCTAATCGATGGTTGCTAATTGCTAATTGTTTAAGAGCTAGTAGCCATACTTCCATTCGCGATTAGCAACTAACAGCTGGCTAATACTGGAATTAACTGCCTGCGGAGTTAGGAGCAGCTGCCTTGAACCCATCGGCTTCGATTGGAGTGGATGCTTCCATTTCTCTTCCCCATCCGGGGGAGGCAAAGGCAGGTAAAATTTCTTGGCTAAACGCTTCTGCTGCTTTGGAGCGGTAGCGATTTGGGTTCACAATCACCCATAGCATCCGCTTGACCACTACCTCTTCAATTTTTGCGTAGTGGAGGATGCCCATTTGCAACTCTTTTTCGATCGCCGATAGGGAGACAAACGACGCCCCAAGTCCTGCCTGCACGGCATTTTTAATTGCCTCAATCGAGTTGAGTTCCATCTCTATTTTGAGGCGTCGGGTATCGATGCCGCAGCGAGTTAGCACTTGGTCAATCACCTTGCGGATGGTGGATTGGGAGTCTAAGGCAATGAACTGCAATTTGTAAAGGTCGTCTTTTTGGATAGTCCCAATTTTGGCGAGGGGATGTAAGGCTGGCAAGATCAGCGCTAGTTCATCTTCAGCATAAGGAATAATTTTTAGTGCTTCTTGTAGTTCGGAAGGAACCTCTCCCCCAATGATTGCCAGGTCAACTTGCCCGTTGGCGACACTCCACGCCGTGCGGCGCGTCGAGTGAACGTGTAATTGTACTGCTACATCTGGATACTGCTGGCGGAACATCCCAATCATTCGGGGCAGTAAGTAGGTTCCTGTCGTCTGCGAAGCTCCTATAATCAGGGTGCCACCCTGGAGATTTTGCAAGTCTTCAATGGCGCGGCAGGTTTCTTGACAAAGCGTCAAGATTTTTTCGCCGTAGCTGAGAAGTAGGTGCCCTGCTTCCGTCAGTTGTGCCCTGCGTCCTCCCCGGTCAAACAACGGCACATCCAACTGCCGCTCTAAGTTTTGGACTTGGAGGCTGACAGCGGGTTGCGAGACGTACAGGCTATCGGCGGCACGCTTGAAGCTTCCCTCGGCGGCGATCGCTTTAAGAATGCGGAGTTGGTCTAAAGTGAAAGGAAGGTCAGACATACAGGCTTTACCTGAAAAGGGAAAGGAGCGACTGAGGCATAAAGCTCGGCGATCTGTTAGCTTTTTGTCGGTTGTCAGTTGTCAGTTGTTGGTTACTGCTGACATTTGACCGATGACCCATCACCAATGACCGAAGGATCGCTAAGCGCTCTCTTGCGAGAGATGGGGCTGGACTCAAGCGATTGATAGCCCACTTCGTTGTAAAGCCTCTCAGTCATCGACAGTAACACAACACGAGATCAAGTCTCTCAGGGAATACTTGGGGGGTCTATTTTCTACTGGAAATTACGTAAAAGTTTATGAATTTCTTTCGCGTTCTGACTCCTAGCCACTACATAATGCTGGGACTGCTTTTTGGGTTTGCGATCGCTCACAGTGGTCTGGCTGCACTGCGTCCTTGGGGCGAAAAAAAAATCGGCCCCCGCCTCTACCGCATCTTATTTGCCCTCGTCAGTCTTCCTCTAGCAGTGGTGTTGATCGTTTACTTCATTAATCATCGTTATGATGGGCTGCAACTGTGGCAAGTTCAGGGCGTCCCCGGCGTTCAGTCGGTGGTGTGGGTGCTTTCGGCTATCTCATTTCTGTTTCTTTATCCAGCAACTTTCAACTTGCTAGAAATTGCCGCCATCGAAAAGCCTCAAGTGCATCTTTACGAAACCGGCATTATCCGCATCACTAGGCATCCCCAAATGGTTGGACAGGTGATTTGGTGTATTGCTCATACGCTTTGGGTCGGCACGACTTTTACCCTCTTAACTTCAGTAGGGCTAGTGCTGCATCATTTATTCGCAGTTTGGCATGGCGATCGCCGTCTCTTGGCTCGCTATGGGGAAGCTTTCGAGGCTGTGAAAGCTCGCACCTCTGTTGTCCCCTTCCAGGCACTCCTGGAAGGGCATCAAACCCTGAAATGGCAAGAGTTTCTCCGCCCTGCGTATCTGGGGGTCACTGCTTTCATTCTGCTGTTGTGGTGGGCGCACCCCTGGTTGATCCAGGCGACAGGTGTTGTCAGATGGTAGTGTGAGTTCCGCAATTATGCTGAGCCACGCGATCCCAAATGGATGTAGCATGATTCCAAATAACTTTCAGCTTAATTACGCTCTGGTTCTACCGCCTTAGCTTCCCCATAGATGCCTAGACGTAGTAGATACGCACTGGCATACCAGTTGCGCTAGAGTAAGCTGAAGGATTTTACTTCATTGTTTATTGTTCCACTTCCTCCTTTTGGCTGACTTTCAATAGTAAAAGCGAATAAAACTAGAGGGATCATGGTGCTTTCTGTTAACGAACGGACGTTTACACAAGAAGTTTTAGAATCTTCCACCCCAGTCCTAGTTCATTTTTGGGCACCCTGGTGTGGATTATGTCGGCTAATTAACCCCCTCCTGACTAGAGTTCAATCTGAATGGGGCGAACAAGTCAAATTAGTTGGAATTAATGCCGATCAAAATTTAAAACTGGCGAATACTTATCGCCTCCAGACTCTACCCACGATCGTTCTGATTGAAAACGGCAAGGTAGTTCACCGCATTGATAGCTTTCAAGGGCGGGATGATTTACGCATGGCATTAGAAAAAATTATGGTAAGTTATTTGCCAAATTCTGCCTGAAGTTGGAGATAGCTGCTCCTATCCAAGATAAATAGGACTGACGCAGAGATCCCCTTTACATCCGCCGATAAAGTGGGGAATTGTCCGGTTCCCCGTTTTCAAGGGGGGTTTGGGGGATCTCGGTTTCAAGCTTTCAGTGCGTAAATCCCGATCAATTTTTTCGCTGCTTGTAACTGTTCAACCTGAATGCAACGTTTTACCCGTTCTTAAACTCACCGATTCTCTCTATCGGTGGGTTTAATTTTTGGCTGACAAGTTTCTGGCTGTCTAAACTGTTAGTTATAAATACTTTAGAGACCGTCTGTGTCACAATGTAAACGGTCTTACCAAGTTAGTTAAGAAATATAAAGTAGGCGTCAGTGATGGAACTGCTCTATCAGTATGCCTGGATCATCCCAGTCCTGCCGCTAGCTGGGGCGATGCTGGTCGGTCTGGGACTAATCTCGATTAATCGATTTACCAACAGTCTGCGGCAGTTAAATGCCGTGGTTATAGTCTCCCTGCTAGGGATGGCGATGGGTTTCTCCTTGGCGCTGCTCTGGAGTCAAATTCAAGGTCATGCTACCTACACCCGTACCCTGGAGTGGGCAGCCGCGGGGAATTTTCACCTGAATATGGGCTACACGATTGACCACTTGACGGCCCTGATGCTGGTCATCGTGACGACAGTTGCCTTCCTGGTGATGATTTACACCGATGGCTACATGGCTCACGATCCGGGGTATGTGCGCTTCTATGCCTATCTGAGCCTGTTTAGTTCCTCCATGTTGGGTTTGGTGGTCAGCCCCAACTTGGTACAGGTTTATATTTTCTGGGAACTGGTCGGTATGTGTTCTTACCTACTGATCGGATTCTGGTATGACCGCAAGGCAGCAGCCGATGCTTGCCAAAAGGCTTTTGTCGTCAACCGCGTCGGCGACTTCGGGCTGTTGTTAGGGATGCTGGGGCTGTACTGGGCGACGGGCAGCTTTGAATTTGACGTAATCGGCGATCGCCTGCAAGCATTTGTCGCATCAGGCTACCTAAGTACCGGCCTTGCGGCTCTGTTCGCAATCTTAGTGTTTATGGGACCAGTGGCAAAATCTGCTCAGTTCCCGTTGCACGTCTGGCTACCAGATGCGATGGAAGGCCCTACCCCCATCAGCGCCCTGATTCACGCGGCAACGATGGTGGCTGCGGGCGTCTTCCTAATTGCGCGGATGTATCCCGTGTTTGAAGGCATCCCAGTGGCAATGAACGTGATTGCCTGGACGGGTGCCTTTACTGCATTTTTGGGGGCAACCATTGCCATTACCCAAAACGACATCAAGAAAGGTCTCGCTTATTCCACCATGTCCCAGCTGGGCTACATGGTAATGGCAATGGGCGTCGGTGCCTATACTGCCGGTCTATTTCACCTAATGACACACGCCTACTTCAAGGCGATGCTATTTTTGGGTTCTGGTTCTGTGATTCACGGCATGGAATCAGTCGTAGGTCACGATCCCGCCTTGGCTCAGGATATGCGGATGATGGGCGGACTGCGGAAGTATATGCCGATTACCTCCCTCACCTTTTTGGTTGGAACGCTCGCGATCAGCGGGATTCCACCTTTCGCTGGGTTCTGGTCGAAAGACGAAATTCTAGGCAGCGCTTTTGGGGCAAATCCGGCGCTGTGGTTCGTCGGCTGGCTGACGGCTGGAATGACTGCTTTCTATATGTTCCGGATGTATTTCCGGACGTTTGAGGGCAAATTCCGAGGGCATGAATCAGGCATCAAGCAGGAACTACTAGGGGCGACGAAATCTCCCCAAGTTGAATTTGCTTTTGGCCCTGGGGCGATGGATACCAGAGAGTTATCCTCCAAAGCCCATGACAGCCACGATGACCACGGTCATAGCGAGTATCCGCACGAGTCGCCGCTGACAATGACGCTGCCCCTGATTGTTCTGGCGGTGCCGTCGATGCTGATTGGTTTGGTTGGGACGCCTTTCCACAATTATTTTGAGGAATTCATTCACGCCCCCGGCGAACCGCTGACTGAGGTGCTGGAAAAAGCCACTGAGTTTGATTTGACAGAATTTCTGATCATGGGGGGTAATTCGGTCGGAATTGCCTTGATTGGAATTACGCTGGCTTCTCTGATGTACTTGAGAGGCAAGATCGATCCCGCTGCGATCGCTGCTAAAATCCCCTTCTTTTACAAGCTGTCGCTCAACAAGTGGTATTTCGACGAAATCTATGACACCCTCTTCGTTCAAGGGTGCCGTCGCTTAGCGCGACAAGTCATGGAAGTGGATTTCCGCGTGGTTGATGGCGCAGTCAACTTCACCGGCTTAGCGACGCTGTTGAGTGGTGAAAGTCTGAAATACTTTGAAACTGGTCGCGTCCAATTCTATGCCCTGATTGTGTTTGGGGCGGTGCTAGTGGGCGTGATTGTCTTTGGTGTGACTTAAATTTAGAAACCGCTCGCTGTGTGTTTCTACCCGCTGTCAACAAAAGATAAAAGGAAAAAGCTGAAAACTTTTTCCTTTTTCCTTTTTAAGTACACTTACTCATAGCTGACAGCTAAACCTTATTGCTCACGATTTGATATCTCATGAATACAGCTAATTTTCCTTGGCTGACTTTTATCATCCTGTTCCCCATCGCGGCATCCCTGTTGCTTCCGTTGATACCAGATAAAGATGGTAAGACGGTACGCTGGTACGCCCTCATTATTGGGCTGATTGATTTCGTGGTGATGGTTTATGCCTTCTATACTCAGTACGACTTTTCTAATCCCGGTCTGCAACTGGTGGAAAGTTACTCCTGGGTACCCCAAATCGACCTAAGGTGGTCGGTGGGCGTAGATGGCTTATCAATGCCGCTAGTCTTGCTCACCGGCTTTATCACCACCCTGGCGACTTTGGCAGCGTGGCCCGTGACGTTTAAGCCGAAGCTGTTTTACTTTTTGCTCCTGGCGATGTACGGCGGTCAGATTGCAGTGTTTGCGGTCCAGGATATGCTGTTGTTTTTCCTGGTGTGGGAACTGGAACTGATTCCGGTGTACCTGCTGCTGGCAATTTGGGGCGGTAAGAAGCGTTTGTACGCGGCTACCAAGTTCATTCTTTATACGGCTGGCGGGTCGCTGTTCATTTTAGTAGCCGCCTTGGCGATGGCGTTCTACGGCGATACCGTGACGTTTGATATGAGGGCGATCGCTGCCAAGGATTACCCCCTAACTTTCCAACTCTGGATCTATGCAGGGTTTCTGATTGCCTACGGCGTCAAGTTGCCGATTATTCCCCTGCATACTTGGCTACCAGATGCTCACGGCGAAGCGACTGCGCCAGTGCATATGTTGCTAGCAGGAATTCTCCTGAAAATGGGCGGTTATGCGCTGATTCGGATGAATGCCCAGATGCTACCCGATGCTCATGCCGTGTTCGCGCCCGTTTTGGTGATTTTGGGCGTTACCAACATCATCTACGCAGCCCTCACCTCTTTTGCTCAACGGAACCTGAAACGGAAAATCGCTTATTCCTCGATTTCCCACATGGGATTTGTGCTGATTGGAATTGCCACGTTTACTGACTTGGGTTTGAGCGGTGCGGTACTGCAAATGGTTTCCCACGGTTTGATTGGGGCAAGCTTGTTCTTCCTTGTGGGAGCCACTTACGACCGCACCCACACCCTGATGCTGGATGAAATGGGCGGCGTCGGGTTGAGGATGAAAAAGATGTTTGCCATGTGGACGACTTGTGCCCTCGCGTCATTAGCATTGCCAGGGATGAGCGGATTTGTGGCAGAAATCATGGTGTTTGTTGGCTTTGCGACCAGCGATGCTTATAACCCCACTTTCAAGGTCGTGGTGGTCTTTCTAGCCGCCGTTGGCGTGATTCTGACCCCCATCTACCTACTCTCGATGCTGCGAGAAATTTGCTACGGGCCGGAGAATAAGGAATTAGTGGAACACGAAGCCTTGATCGATGCGGAACCACGAGAGGTGTTCATCATCGCCTGTCTGTTGGTGCCGATTATTGGCATTGGCTTGTACCCCAAAATCCTGACTCAAATTTACGACGCAACCACTTTGCAGCTGACGGAGCGACTGCGAGGTTCAGTTCCGACGCTGGCGAGTGGGCGACAGGTTCCGACCCAAGCACAGGCGGATATTCCCCTGTTGTCGTTGCGGGCACCAGAAATCGGCAATCGCTAGAGAATTCAAAGGTGAAAAATCGCAAAAATTTTCTTGAGGTTTGAATTTTCAGCTTGCTAAATTTTCATAATCAATAATCCTTTTTGGGGCGGAATTAAATATCCGCCCTTTTTGTTAAAAATTACGAATTCATCGGCAATAGTATCAAATGTGTGATGGCGGATGCAGGGGAATTTCTATCAGAAATTGCGCCCCCTGACCGGGCGCTGAAATACATTTGAGTTGACCGCCGTGTTTTTCGACCACAATTTGATAGCTAATCGACAACCCAAGCCCTGTGCCAATACCGACAGGCTTAGTTGTGAAGAAAGGATCGAAAAGTCGCTTTCTGACTTCCTCTGCCATTCCTGGCCCATTGTCGGAAATCTTGATTACGACTCGGTTATTTGTCAACACGTCGGTACGAATCCGAATGATACTGGCGTCGGCTTTGATTTGTTCAAGCGATCGCTTTTTATTGGACTCATCCAAAGCATCAATTGCATTGGTGAGAAGATTCATAAATACTTGGTTGAGCTGCCCTGGATAGCACTCTACTTTAGGTAGGTTGCCATATTCTTTGATTAGCTGGATAGGGGGATGATCTGGTTTGGATTTGAAGCGGTTTTGCAGAATTAGGAGCGTACTTTCGATGCCTTCATGAATATCTACCAGTTTCATCTCGGCTTCGTCAAGGCGGGAGAAATTGCGTAAGCTACGCACAATCTCACAAATGCGCTCTGCCCCCACATTCATAGAAGAAAGTAATTTAGGCAAGTCCTTGATGAGAAAATCTAGGTCAATCGCGGCAATTTCGTCTTGAATTTCTGGCGTTGGATGGGGATATTGCTGTTGATATAGTTGCAGCAACCCAAGAATGTCTCGCGTGTATTCGCTCGCTGGGGCTAAATTCCCGTAGATGAAGTTAACGGAATTATTGATTTCATGCGCGACTCCAGCCACTAGCTGACCCAAACTGGACATTTTTTCACTTTGAACCAGTTGAGACTGAGTACGTTGGAGTTCCTGAAGCGTGGTTTCGAGCCGGGTGGCGTGTGCTTGAGCGATCGCTGCGGCTTCACGAGTTTGAGTATAAAGTTCTGCTTGGTTAATCGCGATCGCGACTTGGTCGCAAACCGCCGAAAGCAGTTCCACTTCATCGTCATGCCAAGTTCGAGGACTGCTAAATTGACCGCAGGCAACTACACCAAGTTCGCCCGTGCGAGTCATTATCGGAAAATTTAGTATAGAAACGTACCCCAGCGATTGGAAGAACTGCCGTGAATTGGGGTCGGTTAACGCTTCAATATTATCCAAATGGATGATTTCTCGGTTTAAGAGTTGTATTACTTGAAAACTGGTCGGTTCCTCTGGATAGCAACCCAGAAAGCTAGGCAAATTGTCTACCTTCGCTTCATGCAATATCTCCCAACTTGCCGATTCACCATTGGGACGATACCACATGAAAAGGCACTGCTCAATTTGCAGCAGCCTGCGGATTTCCTGCACGGCTGTTTCCAAGATGGTATTGAGATCCAGCGAACTGCGAATTTGACTAGCAAGACGATTGAGTAGTTCTTCTCGCTGCGCGAGTTCTCGGAACCGAGCTTCTGATTGCCGCAACGCTTCTTCCACCTGCTTGAGAGCGCTGATATTACTTCCGGTGCCGATAATTCGATAGATGCGACCCGCAGCATCCCGCAGTGGAGTTAAAGTCGTTAGCCAATAAGTGTCTACACCCTGCAAGGGAATGCAATCCTCGTAAAAAGTACATTCCCCTGCGACGAGACATTTTGTATATCTCTCATGCAAGGAATTACCTAACTCTAAACCAAATAGTTCATGGGGAGTTTTGCCCATCGCTTGGGCACTACTGATGCCAGTAACCATCGCTATCGGTCGATTCCAGCTAAGGTAGCGAAAAACCCCTTGTGCGTCCACATCTAAAACAAAGATGGCGTTTTCCACGCCCTCGTAGATGGAATGGAAAAAGTCCTCACTCTGGATCATCTCTGCCGACAGGATCAATCCACCCCTTTCCCCGCTTGGGTGCTTCCAAGGATGCAGGCTCCACTTTATCGGCACCGAGGAACCGTCAGGGCAAACAAAGCTACTTTCCTGAAACTCCCCTGAACTCGCCCCAGATAAAACTAGCTCAGCCTTGTGCCGCCATTGGTCGGGAAGGTGAGGAAAAACTTCGTAATGCGATCGCCCAATCAAATTTTGCTCATCTAGCCCGTAATCGATTAGCCACCGACGAGAAGCGAGCAAGTAACGCATCTGGCGATCGCACATCGCTACGGCAGCGGGTGTATGTTGCAAAAATAGCCCAAACAGCTCTAAATTGTCTGAGGCGTTCATAGGTCGGCAAAGGCTCTTTTTGTAATGGCATTCAATTTAGAGGTTTTCAGGGTGAAATGCCCTAAACATTGCAATATTCAATTATCTAAACATTTAATTTAAGGCATCCACTCTAGTACGACGCCAACCCGACTATCTTTGCGTTGTCTTGCATTTTGCTTCTCAATGTCTGTCGATAAGCGCAGGTTGCGGGTAAAGGCATAGCCGACGGAAAGCTTTGTAATTCCGACTTCTTCATTCGTTGCTGGAGCAACCCAACTCTGAGTTAAGGAGATATCGGCTGCACCAGTGCGAGATAAAACGAATATCAGCTTCGCACCCACATGTAAGCCATCTGTTGAGTATCGGTCAGTTTCCAAATGTCGATAGCCCACCAGGGGCGCGATATTAACGTAGCCACCCAAAGGAAGTACGTAGTACCGTAAATCTGCTCCATAAGCCTCGCGCTGACCCTTGAACTCAGTGTGATAATCCCCACTGACGGTTAAGCCGGTGCGACCAATAAACACGTCCTCCACGCCAATATTGACTCCCCCGGCTTGCCCAGATGAAGGAAACTGGGAGTAGCCGAGGCGCACCCTAGTCCGAAAGCTGGGGTCATTGCGAATTTCTTCTAGCACATTCGGCACGTCTCGCCGCCAACGCTGCAAAACCGGGCTATTTTCAATAATTTCTGGGCTTAAATCCAACTCGCTAGCATCTGGCTTGGGCGTTTCTTGTGGCTGGGTTTGAGCCTGGGTTTGAGTTTGGGCAGACGATATCCCCAAAATCAAGGAAGTGCTGATTGCGAACAGTATAGAGTTTCGCGCAAAGGCGCAAAGGCGCAAAGAAAGGCAAGTTAGCGTCTGTGCGTCTAGCGGGCTGAGGCGCGAGATGCTAAAGGTCTTCGTCATGGGGGTTGCGTCAGTTCTATATTTATGAGGAATTTTGATAAGGATAAAAAAAGTGGCTCTGCTTAGTGCAGAACCACTTTAGTTGAGGGAAGATGCTCAAAATTAGCGGGCTTTACCTTGCACGGCAGTCATATCAATCGGCTTGATTAGGTACAGGCGCAGCAACTGCCAAGCGTTAGAAGCATAAAGGGGTAGCTTCTGGAACAATTGCAGGAATTTGGGGGTGTTGGAGGTTGCGATCGCACCCAGCTTCTCATTATTTTTGATGCACACTTCTAGGCGCTCGTAAAATTCTGGCTTCTCTACATCCAGAATCACTGGGAACACCCGTCCTGCGGTTTCGTTGGTCTTCTGAATCACGTGAATGTCATATTCCCGTGCGTCCAGACCAAGCGTGGCATAGAATTTGGAACGCTGGATGTCGTTGAGATACATCGTCGCAAACACTGACAGCAGGAAGAAGCGACACCACAGCTTTGCTTTCCAATCATTCAAGAATTGGGGTTGCGCTCTCATTACGGCATCGAAGAAGTCACCGTGCCGGTTTTCATCCTGGCACCAGTTTTCAAAGAAGCGGAAGATTGGATAAACGCGGTTTTCGGGATGTGCTTCTAGGTGCCGGTAAATGGTGATATACCGCCAGTAACCAATCTTCTCGGACAGATAGGTCGCATAGAAGATGAATTTCGGCTTAAAGAAGGTGTATTTGTGATTCTTGGTCAGAAATCCCAAATCTAGTGACATATTGAAGTCTGACATTGCCTTATTCAGGAAGCCAGCATGACGAGCTTCATCCCGCGACATCAAGTTAAAGCCTTCTGCCAGAAGCGGGTTTTTGTCCTTCAATCGGCGTCCGAGT
Organism: Trichocoleus sp. ST-U1; assembly: GCF_039961835.1. Classification (NCBI taxonomy): domain Bacteria; kingdom Bacillati; phylum Cyanobacteriota; class Cyanophyceae; order Leptolyngbyales; family Trichocoleusaceae; genus Trichocoleus; species Trichocoleus sp. ST-U1. The sequence continues at coordinate 44,778 of NZ_JAMPJZ010000016.1, read as the reverse complement.
TCTTTGTAGAGTAGGAATCCGGAGAATTCTGCCGTGCAGGAACGCTCTAGAAATTCAATAAATAACTGGCGCGTCTCCCCATCAATATGATCCCAGGATTGGTCAAACTCGGCATCCCGCACGAAGTGGTGACGGTTGTAGTCAGCGCGGAATTCTTCCATCAGCGCCTTGAGTTCATCTTCATTTGGCGACAGATCCATCTTCGCCATTTCATCAAAGTCGGTGGTGTAGAACCGGGGCGTCAGTAGGGTTTCTTTCGCAGGTACTTTCACCCCAGGTCTTAATTCTTCAAAGCTGGGTTTTTTGAGGGAATCCACCATATTCTTTGTCTCTCTTGTTTCTCTTATTATTATGATTCCGTCGCTTTCACTCAAAGGCTTGCGTTCCAGTCTACCAATCTACACGAGAGCGATCGCACTTGTTACGTTAAGACTTACTACACGCTGTCAAGTTTTGTGACATCTTCAGAGTTCTTGCTGCTCAATTCCTAGGTGCAAGAGTTAAGAACAAAATCCTATGATTGAAGTTAGGACATCTGAAGCGCTAGGAATCTTATGAAGAACGTCTCGACTGCCTATGTTCTTTGGCTAGCCTGTTTTTTGTCCCCACCGATAGCGGGGATGCATCGCCTGTACAATGGCAAGATTGGCACGGGGCTGCTGTGGCTGTTTACGTGGGGTTTGTTTGGGGTCGGACAGTTCGTGGATTTATTTCTGATTCCCGGCATGGTGGAGGAACATAATGCCAAGCTTCAAGACCGCTTGGGGGTATCCTCCACGGGCGTGCCTCTATCGCCACCTGCGATCGCGCTTACCAAGCAGGAGCTTACCCGCGATCAACTAATGGTTAAACTTGTGAAAGCCGCCGCTGCTAGAGGTGGCAAACTTTCCGTTACCCAAGCGGTGATGGATACAGGTGTAAGCTTTGCCAAGGCAGAAGCCACTTTGAAAGAAATGCTCAAAAGTGGCTACGTCATGGTTGACAATCACCCAGAAACTGGCGTTGTCATTTATGAATTTATCGAGTTGTAATGGCTCATTAGTCATTAGTAATTATCTAATGACTAATGAAATTCACCTTTCCCGACTAATTTCTTTCCAGCCACTTTTGAGCATTCAACCGCTGCGTCACGCCAAACACCATTAAATCCAGCGTGATCTTGCGCTCATCGCACAAAAAAGGCTCAATGATACTAGGTTTAGAGCCTTCAAAACAGGAAAAAGCTCTTTGTTTTTGGATGTCTTCTTCGGGAAAATAAAGGTTAAAGTTCCGCTTTCCTCCTTGCCAGCTCCCGTTGACTTGCCAGCATTCTGAGATTTCTTGAAGCGGTTTCTTGTCAAATTTCAGCTCTAAATTTTTGACGCCCTTTTTTTCAAGTGCTGTTTTCAAAGCTGGTAAATAGTCTTGTTGAATAAACTCAACAAAAGGCTTGTCTTCTACCGCAGGTGCCTTCTCTTTTTTAGCCGCTTTAGCAGCTGGCTTATCCCCTTCTGGCGACTCGTCCTTTTTAGCAGCTTTGGCACCTGCTGGCTTATCTGCTTTAGCAGCTTTGGCACCCGTTGGCTTATCCTCTTTAGATGCTTGAGCTGTTTTTTTAACATCTGTTTGAACCTGAGCCGAGTCATCTGGGGTTGATGCCTCTGTCGAAGATTTTTCTCCAGTCGCATTCGGATTCACCTCCGGATTCACAGCTTCTGGAGCGGGTGCGTTTGCTGTAGGAATGTCGGTTGCTACGTCAGAATCCGTACTGGGAGCATTTTCTTCAGAAACACTAGGAGCCTGCTTGTCAACAGTGCTAGGAGCCACCTCTCCGGCGTCATTGTGATTCGTTTCTTCTGCCATTGGACTTATCCGCAAGTTGGTGATTTTTTTGAATGTATGCAGCATGGATGAAGGTAGGATTAACAATCCCGATTCGAGATTGAAATCCTTTACTGCTCATCCTATCTTGGAATCAGCCTCCCGCCTGCGCTGCCACAATGCTTACCTCATCACCCTCATTCAGAGGTGTCTGAGTTCCATCCAAAAAGCGGATGTCTTCGCTGTTGACGTAGAAATTCACAAATCTGCGGGGTTCGCCCTTTTCATCGCACAAACGCACTTTGATGCCAGGATAGCTTCGCTCTAAGGATTCGAGCAGTTCACCAATCGTACCGCCACTGCCTTCAATGGTGGCTTGATTGTTTGTAAGCTTCTGGAGAGGAGTCGGAACGAGAACTTTGACTGTCATAGTTAAAGATTATTCAGTAGTCATTCATGCGTAGTCACGAGCGATGAGTCATTAGCAACCCCGGAGGGACTAATGACTCATCACAAAAAGCTGGTAGCGGTTATTAAACCAGAACTTGCTGCCAGTCGAGGCGTTCGAGTGTCCGAGAGCGCTCTAATGCCCGCTCGAAACTGTCCAACTTCGCCTCAATTGTCAGGGGTTCCCCGATGTATCCTTGCACCGCTTCTTGGGTTTTTAGTCCGTTGCCGGTAATGTAAACAACGGTCGTTTCTTCGGGATCAATTTTACCCGCTTCTACCAATTTTTTCAGCACGGCGATGGTAGTGCCACCAGCGGTTTCGGTAAAGATGCCTTCGGTTTCAGCTAATAGCTTGATGCCTTCAACAATTTCAGTATCGTTGACTGATTCAATGTTACCGCCGGTTTTCTTGGCGACTTCCAGCGCATAAACTCCGTCTGCTGGGTTGCCAATCGCGATTGATTTGGCAATGGTGTTCGGCTTCACGGGGGTTACGAAGTCGCGCCCTTCCCGATGGGCTTGGGCAATGGGAGAACAACCTTCAGCTTGGGCACCGCTGAAACGGACGCTCTTATCAGCTACTAGTCCAACGTTGATAAATTCTTGGAATCCTTTGTAGATTTTGGTGAACAGAGAGCCAGATGCCAGAGGAGCGACGATATGATCCGGCAGTTTCCAGCCTAGCTGTTCTGCTACTTCGTAGCCGAGGGTTTTTGAACCTTCCGAGTAGTAGGGACGGAGGTTAATATTGACAAATCCCCAACCTTGTGTATTAGCGACTTCGCAGCAGAGACGGTTCACTTGGTCGTAGTTGCCCTGAACTGCCATGACGGTGGGACCGTAGATGAGTGTACCTAGAACTTTACCGGCTTCCAGGTCGGCGGGGATGAAGACGCAGCAGTCTAAACCGGCGTAGGCCGCGATCGCTGCTGTAGAATTCGCTAAATTACCTGTACTGGCGCAGGATACCGTCGTAAATCCTAATTCCTGCGCTCTTGTTAAAGCGACCGACACCACCCGATCTTTAAAGCTCAGGGTGGGCATATTGACGGCATCGTTTTTAATATAAAGATTTTTAATACCCAGACGGCGAGCTAAGCGATTGGCTTTTACCAGTGGTGTCATGCCAGTTCCCACGTCAATCGGCTTTTCTGTGGCGACGGGCAAGAAGGAACGATAGCGCCAAATTGAGTTAGGCCCTGCCTGAATGCTTTCACGAGTGACGGTGCGGCGCAAAACATCGTAATCGTAGGTTACTTCCAGAGGGCCAAAACAAAACTCACAGACATGAGTTGCCTTGAGTTCGTATTCGGTGCCGCATTCTTTACACTTCAGTGCCGTAAAGGTTGCCGTTGTTGACTGGGTTGCCTGGGTCATGGGTATTTACACTCTAATCGTCCGTCATCGCTCGGTTGATACTAACACAGGCAAAAATACCCGTCAAATATATCCGACTCTTTTAGTCGGGTTTAAATGTTATTTACGATACAAAATTTAGCCCTCAGTCTGAAGACCGGGGCGATCGCATTCCAAGCTTGCGGTCGCGAATTTAGGAAAAAGAGGGAATTGAAGCGGATTTGGGATGAAAAAACCGGATTTCTAGGGTTTAAGTTTTGTCTTTCCTAGCCACCGCTAACAGGGGGAATCAGCACCACTTCATCCCCATCATGCAGAATGGTGTCTGGCTCGGCAAATTGAAAATTAACGCCAAAGCGAGTAACTTGACGCCATTTGTCAAGTTCCGGATGTTCGGAAGCAAATTTATCTAATATCGCTGAAACGGCTGTATTTGGAGGGATTTTCAGCACCAGTTCCGAAACGCCATAAGCTTCTTGATAGGCGGCGAATAATTTGACGGTAATCGCGATCGCTTCAGTGGACATAGGAAGTGATGCTAGAGGTGGCTGGCATTAGATTAGCGCGATCGCCGACCATCTGCTTTATGAATGCCCCCTAATCCAAAAAGCGATCGCACCCAAGAAAGGGAGAAATCGGAGCTTTTGGCTTGTTCAACATCTACATCAGATGCACTCTCTTCGAGGTTTTCGGCGTTTTCTGCGGAAGGGAGAGAATTTACCATGTTCAAGGAATCTTGTTGCACCGCCGCCAATGCTTGACCCACCGCCACGATAATCTGAGGTGCTAACTTAGCTTTAGCCCGTTGCTGTTGTAGATACCATCCTCTGGGACTGGTCGCATACAGGGCTGGCAGACGATTCAGGGCGTAAGCGATCGCATGGGCTGGATTGATATAGTTGACCAACTTTGGCGGTAACTGCTGAAGTTGTCGGTGTACTTCCTGAGCAACTAACAGTTCCATGACATTGCAGTAGGTTAGAACTTGATTCGGTTGCATAATCTTCTTAAAGACTGAGCTGGCGATCTCTATAAAGAAGGACAGACGTTAAAGAAGGCGATCTCGCGCGTTATCCTCTTAGATTGCCAAAGACGCTTTAGCTTGACGGCTCACTTTTTTGCTGACTCTTTGGCTCAGTTTTCAGCGTACGGCTGCGATCGCTACACCGAAAGGTGAGCCAGAATAAGCGAGAATTGTGGTAAAGAGCTTAACTATGGCGGGGTCTCTCAGAGCATCTGCACGGGGACTAGAAAGCGTTGATAAAGCCCGAAAAAGGAAAGGTTGGACAAAAACAATGACCGTTTCTTGGTGGCAGGCTGCCCTAACGACCCAGGCAACCTTGAAACGGTTTTGGCAGAAAAAACCTATTCACCAAGAGACCTTTATTAATATTTGCCAAGCTGTCGGGATCGGCAACTGGAGGGAAATTGTTGATTCAGGTGCCGTTGAAGAAGCAGAAGCGCGTGAAATGCCTATACTCGATTGGGGTGAAGCGCCTGATGTCTCTGGTTTCTATGGGCGCACAGAAGAACTCGCTGTGCTTGAGAAATGGATTGTCGCTGATAGTTGCCACCTAGTAACGCTGTTCGGCATGGGGGGAATTGGTAAAACAGCGCTATCCGTGATGCTAGCCGAGCAAATTCAGAATGAGTTTGATTATTTCATCTGGCGATCGCTCCGTTCTGCCCCATCAGTTGAAGACCTGATCGCAGACTTGCTCCGATGCCTCTCCAACGAGCAATCAACCGATTTACCAAAAGATATTGGTCGCCGAATCTCTCAGCTAATTGAGTCTTTGCGATCTCCCAAAGGAACAAACCCTTCCACAGGTTCCCATCGATGTCTGCTGATTTTGGATGAAGTCGAAACGATTCTAGGTGCTGGTCAAGCAACTGGGTATTATCGAGAAGGGTATGAAGGCTATGGCGAACTATTCAGACGAGTGGGAAGAGAGCGCCACAACAGCTGCTTAATGCTAATCGGTCGAGAGCAACCGAATGAAATTGCATTAATCCAGGGAGAAACTCCAAGCGTTCGTTCATTACTGCTGTCCGATCTCAATGATACAGACGCTTGGCAAATATTTAGAGCCAAAGGTTTGTCAGACGAGAACCACTGGAAAAGCCTTTTTCAAATCTATCGAGGGAATCCCTTAATCTTAAATATTATTGCCAGTTATATAAAAGACTCATTTGCTGGTAAAGTTTCTGATTTCTTAAAGCTAGAAACAATATTTTTAGGCGATATTCATCTAATTTTAGATACTTCCTGGCAACGGCTATCAAATTTTCAAAAAGAAATTATGTTTAAGTTAGCGGCTAATCTCAACCCCAGCTCTATCTTTAAATTAAAAGAAGAAATCAATCTAACGGTTTCAACTTCTGAAATTATGGAAGCGATTCAAGCATTAGAACGTCGTTCGCTGATAGAAAAGCAAATCGAAGGGAATGAAGTTATTTATACGCTTCAGCCAGTTGTGAGAAGGTATGTTAAAAGAAAAATTGCTAAGCGAACGGTTGAACAATAAAGTTATTTTCCGAGAGGAAGTTATAATTCTATAACATTCCCACTCAAATCGGGATAGTGTGTTTGCCGTGAGTTATTGCATCAATCCTAACTGCCGCAATTTCAACGAACCTGGTAATCAAAGCACTTGTCCTGACTGTGGCTCTGAAAGTTTAGTAGAAGGGCGCTATCGGGTCATCCAACGTTTGGGCAAAGGAGGCTTTGGTCAAACCTTTGAGGTGGAGGACGTGCGTCGGGAAGGTATAAAAAAAGTCCTAAAAATTTTGCTTACTGATTATGAGAAGGCAATCTGCCTATTCCAGCGGGAAGCCGAAGTTCTAAAGAAGTTGAATCATCAAGGGATTCCCAAAGTAGAGGCAGATGGATACTTCCAGTTATGTCATCTAAAGAGCGAAAAGCCCTTGCACTGCTTGGTGATGGAGAAAATTGAGGGGATCAACTTAAAAGAATGGTTGAGCAGCCGGAACCATCAACCCATCAGCCAAAAGCAAGCGATCGCTTGGTTGAAACAACTGGCAGAAATCTTACAGCAAGTGCATCAAAGCAACTATTTTCACCGGGATATTAAGCCGTCTAACATTATGCTGCGACCTGATAATCAACTGGTGTTGATTGATTTTGGCGCAGTCCGCGAAGCCACGGAAACCTACTTACACAAGTTAGCCGGAAGAGATGGCACAGCAATAATTTCCCACGGCTATACACCCCCAGAACAAGCCGATGGTAGAGCTGTTTCCAAATCTGATTTCTATGCTTTGGGACGCACCTTCGTTCATTTGCTGACAGGCATACATCCCCATGACCTTCCTGAAAACCCCCAAACAGGTCAGTTGAATTGGCGAAACAGTGCCCCACAGATTTCACTAGAGTTGGCAACTTTAATTAATGACCTGATGGCTCCTTTCGCAGGGAATCGACCTGAAAATGCCCAAGAAATTGTGCAACGTTTAGAAGAAATTGAGACGCAAATCAACAATCATCGGCGGACACGATCTCCCGACGACACGCTTACTTTGCTTCCTGAAGGCAATTGTTCAGACGAAGAAGTTACCAGGAGTATCAACTCAGGCAATTTAAGGCTTGTACTCATTTGGGTCGTGAGTGCAATTCTCTTGACAGGACTCGGAATAATTATTTATGCGCTCGTGAAACCGCCGAAGGCTTGTGATTCCAATCTTGCAGACAATGTCAGTTGTGGAGAAGAAGTTTTAGTTCCCAGTTTGAAAGGCGCTCTCAAGCAAAAAGGCGTGCAAAAATTTGCCAGCGGTCAATATGCTGAGGCTGTTGGTTTATTAGAGAAGGCACGGAGCGAACAGCCAAGCGACCCGGAAATTTTGATTTACCTGAATAATGCTCGATTGATGGATAAAAAGGAAAAGGCATACACGATTGCTGTTGCCGCTCCGATAACCAACAATCCAAACAGAGCGTTGGAAATTCTGCGAGGAGCTGCCCAAGTCCAAAATGAAATCAATCAGGGTCAAAGGATTAGTGGTAAAGGGCTGAAAGTAGTCATCGCAGATGATGCCAATAATCCTGTCAAAGCTAAACAAATTGCCGAGTCATTCGTGTTGAAAAAGGACATTTTAGCGGTCATTGGTCACTATGCCAGCGAAGTGACACTGGGAGCGATCGCAATTTATCAACAGCACGGGTTGGTATTAATTTCTCCAGGTAGCACCTCGGAAGACCTCTCTGAGTGGAGCCAAAAGAGCGAACACGTTTTCTTTCGCACTGTACCCAGTAATCGCGTGAATGCCCAGGCTTTGGCTAGCTACATGATCCAAGCCAATCAGCGGACAGCCGCAGTCTTTTACTCTGGCACGAGTAATTACAGCAAATCTATCCGAGATCAATTTCACGTTAGCTTCCCCGCAAGTAGAGGACGGGTAAGAGCAGATTTTGAACTGTGCAAAAAGGACTTCAATGCTGTTGAGGCGATTAACCAATCACAAGCAAAAGGCGCGACTACGCTTGTCTTTCTTCCGGATGGTCAGACCTGTCCTTTTTCCTTTCAGAATGTCTTAGCGGTGATTAAGGCAAATCAGGGTCGTTATCCGATGGTGGGAGCATGGGCTGTTTACAGTTCTGAGATTCTACAAATCGACCCTAAATATGTAGTCGGTCGCCTAGTAGTAACAGTCCCTTGGCATTCCTTGAGCAGCCCCAATCCAACGTTTCCCAAAGAATCTAAGCAGTTATGGAAAGCGGAAGTGAGTGGGCTGACCGCTACGACTTATGATGCAGCTCGTGCGTTAATAACGGCTTTAGCAAAAAAACCTCAACCGAATCGTTCTGACGTGCGGCTGGCTTTATCGGCTCCCGACTTTCGAGCCAATGGTGCAATGGGGATAATTAGTTTTCGCGGTGGAGATCCCAATGAGCCGATCTTTACATTGGTCAAAGTCGTGCCGTCTAACTGCTCGCTTTATGGTTTTAAGTTTGTACCTGTAGACTATCCCCCAGATAAACTTAAGGAAATAGAGCGCGGTTGCAAAAACTAAACGTACTTATCCGAATGCTCTAGCGGATTCTAACAAATCCATCCTTTTCAACTAGTTTTTGATCCCGATCTGTTAGCAGTAACTTGGCGTAAGCTTCCCCAGATCGTTGTTCAATTTGTTCGTTTTGTTTAACAATTACTGATAATTGGCGAGTTAGAGGATATTGACCATTCGAGAGGATTACTACTTGTGTAGATCGTTTAATGTCATTAAGCCTCTATTTGAGTTTGCCATTTATCGTCAAATCTTTAACTTTTCAAGTTTTTTAACTATGGTTGTTTTTTTTAACTGAATTAGGCTCGCTATATAAATCAGCTCTAACAGCTTCTCTCCTCTAATTCTTATGAGTTCTCTTCGCCTCAGGGGTTCGTTTTTTATCGGTTCTTTTTTTCAACAGCAACACGAGAATGGCACCAATTGCTAACCCTACACCATGTGCCCAATACCCAACGCCCACGGGATTGACGCCACCGGAAATATTTAAGCTACCGATTCCATAAAACATTTGCTGAATAAACCACCAGAATAGATAAAACAAAGCTGGCAGTTCAATAGGGATAAACACAATTACCAGGGGCAAAATGGTATCAATTTTTGCCTGGGGAAAACTCAGAAAATAGGCTCCGAGGACAGATGCGATCGCGCCATTTGCTCCAATTAAGGGCATCGTCAAAGTAGAGTCCAACCAAACTTGTACGATGCCCGTCAAAATGCCGCCCAGCAAGTAAAGTAGCAGAAACCACCGATGTCCGAGAAGATTCTCCACACTCTTGCCAAAAACAAATAAGAATAGGAGATTCCCTAAAATTTGACCAAAGCTGCTGTGAAGAAACATCGCCCAAAACAGGGAAGCAGAAAACATCAGCAAGGCAATCCACGCGGCTGGATTTTCTCCACTGAGAGCATCTGAAATCACCGCACTAATTCGGGCCGGAACGATCCCCCAGTGTTGGATAAAGGCGCTCAGCTTACCTACAAGCTCTAGTTTTAGCTCCCACAGAAACAAAGCAACATTGATTCCGATCAGGGCGTAATTAACAATCGGTTTGCTGCGACTGGGGATGTTATCAGCAATAGGAATCATGAAGGTTTTAGATTTTAGATTTTGGACGAATCATCAATCCACACGCTATGCCCTCAAACTTATCCTAGTTCGCTAAACAAATCCGCCAAAATTACATTAGAAAATAAAAAACCTTCCGGATCGGTTAATCTCAATCGTCCCTTTGGTGGGAGTTTCTGGGCGTCAAGCGCGATCGCTTTCCCGCTTTCGCCAACAATTTCTACCCAACCTTGCTGGTAGTAGGATTGCAAACACGTCCAAATTTGTTGCAGCGTCTGTTTGCCAAACTGTTCGGATAAGGTTGATAAACTAAGGCCCTCTGCTAGACGCAAGCCCAGCATCAACGTTTCCAACAATACTTCAGATGTCAATGTTTGAGGACAATCCCAGACGCCACCTGCTTTGACTATCTGTTGCACCCATTCGTAATATTCCCGTGTTTTGCGGGGACGGGTGAACCGGCACCCTTGCAAATAACTGGCGGCACCCATGCCAAAGGCATAGTAGGGGCGATTTTCCCAGTAAACTCGATTGTGGCGGCATTGATGACCGGGTTTGGCATAATTAGAAATCTCATAATGCTCATAACCGGCACTGGTGAGAACTTGCTGCGCCAGTCGATACATCTCGGCAGCCATTTCATCGGTAGGAAGCGGTTTGGCACCGGGTTGATACTGACGCCCAAAGGCAGTAACGGGTTCGACTTGGAGATCGTAGATTGAAATATGAGTGGGCGCGATCGCTACTGCGGTTTCTAGAGATTCCTGCCACTGTTCCAACGTCTGATGGGGCAAACCAGAAATCAAATCTAAGCTAAATTCGGGAACCCCCACTTTGCGGACTAGCTCCACAGCTGCAAAAATATCAGAGACAGAGTGCGATCGCCCGCACACTTCCAATAGTTCTGGCTGAAACGCCTGTACCCCCAGACTGATTCGATTCACTCCAACTGAGCGGTAGCCTTGAAGTTGTTGCGAGTCAAAGGTGCCAGGGTCCATCTCCATCGAAATTTCAGCATCGGTGGCAATACCAAAACCAGCATCAAGTTGAGTCAAAATTTGCTTGAGTTGTTGCACCGATAACAACGAAGGAGTACCACCTCCAAAAAAAACTGTTTTTAGGGAATTTCCTTGTACTGGTGTAACTTCAATTTCTTGGCACAATACCTCAACATACTGCTCAATTGTGCCAGAGTTCTTACCAGTCTTGCGATCCCCTACCACAGACACTGGAAAATCACAGTAAAAGCACCGGCGTCTACAAAATGGAATGTGGAGATAAGCAGAGCTGGGGATACCCAAATTAATATTTTTTGCGTCCGGGATTAAATAATTTAAGACCATATTTGTATCAATACTCAATATAGCGATGAAATCTTTAAATGTTTGATTAACAGTTGTTACTTTACTGAATTGTTGTCAGGTCTTTTCTTCTCTTAGCAAGAATACGTCAAGCCTATACCCCCTCTTGTTTCCTGTCTTTTAGAAGCGACATGATTGGCTAATTTTTCAGAATTGTTCTTTTAATAAATAAAGAGGTGGCTTCATAAAAATAGCTCAAATTGGATTAAATGCTGGTGCTAAATCAATGGTCATCCGCAAGAGTGAAGTCAATAACACAAAAGATATAATAAAACAAATGTAAATTTGTATCAGTTCTTGAGAGCCGCTTTCAGGAATTGAAGCAATCATCCCAAATAACTGGAAACCATGCTTGACGCAATCATTATTATTTTATTCATCCTAGCAGCGGCGGGAATCGGGTTCGACGCGATTGAATTACTGCCTAGCGGTGCCCTACATCAAGTCAGCAATCAGGACGCTTTACGCTGGGTCTTCGCCGGGTTTGCCGCCCTGGTTGGGGGCGCTGCCGGTTTGCTCGTGCAGACGACCTATCGACGCTTGGAAAAGAGAGTCCGGGAAATGCCGATCGAGGTCATTTTGACCAGAGCTGTCGGTTTGGTGATTGGCTTATTAGTTGCCAACTTGATGCTGGCACCCGTTTTCTTACTACCAATGCCCTTCGATTTTGCTTTTATTAAGCCTCTTGTTGCCATTTTAGGCAGTGTCATGTTTTCCTATTTGGGGGTCACTTTAGCGGATACCCACGGTCGTTCCTTCTTGAGGCTGATTAGCCCTCACAGCGTGGAAACGATGTTGGTGGCAGAAGGAACCCTCAAACCTGCCTCGACCAAGGTTTTAGACACCAGCTGCATCATCGATGGTCGCATTGAAGAACTGCTGAACACTGGCTTTATCGAAGGTCAAATCCTCGTACCCCAGTTTGTCTTGCAGGAACTGCAACAACTGGCAGATGGTTCCAACGATCTGAAGCGAGTTCGGGGACGGCGAGGGCTAGATATCCTGAACCAGATGAAGGATGCTTACTCAGAACGGATTGTAATCCACTCCGCCGATTACGATGAAATTCCCAAGGTGGATGCGAAGTTAGTCCGGTTGACGCAAGAAATCAACGGCACTTTGCTCACCAACGACTACAACTTGAGTAAGGTTGCTACTTTGCAGAAAGTGCCGGTGCTGAATATTAACGATTTGGCTCAGGCAATTCGGGCAATTTATCTGCCTGGTGATAGCTTGGATATCAAAATTATCAAGGGTGGCAAGGAACCAGCTCAGGGCGTCGGCTACCTGGATGATGGAACAATGGTGGTTGTGGAAGACGGGCGCGACTACATGGGTGGTGAAATCCGAGTGGTTGTAACCAGTGCCTTGCAGACTTCGGCGGGGCGAATGATTTTTGCTCGCCCTCAAGCGTCTGTTGTGGCTTGAGTAGCTTGAAGTGGCGATCGCCACTGGTGGCACCTAGAAAGCCCACAAGCACCACTCTTAAAATCTCACCGCCAAGAAAGTACGCAGAGGTAAATTGCTTCCTCTGTGTACCTTTGCGTTAACCTTGGCGTACCTTTGCGTTAACCTTGGCGTACCTTTGCGTTAACCTTGGCGTACCTTTGCGTTAAAAAAACCTACTCCTGCAAAATAGTTTTAGAGACGATCCGTGTCTTCTTCCTATCTGCTTCCGAAAGTTCTTCACCTGATTGCAAGCGAGTAGCACTGGTTTGGAGAACCGTCGCGCCTCCCTTGTCTCCCATTTGCAGGGCGGTTTTGGCGGCAGTTTGTAACATCGTCGCTGCACCCACGCGATCGCCTTGCTGCAATTTCGCCTCTGCTAACTGAGTTTGTCGGTATTTCGCCAACGCCAAAATAGACTGTTGCACCTGAGGATTGGGTGCGGGTTGGTAACTCCGGACAACATTCGCCTCAACTAAGACTTGTTGAGAAATTAGCCCCATTTTATCCTGGGCAGGATCGTCGTAACGGACTTGCACCTGGGCGATCGCTTGACGCCCTTCCGCTAGCTGGCTGACGTAAAGATTCGCCAAAATGATTCGCGGCACATCTTTCATCAAGTCTCCCAGACGTACCGTATAGCGATCGCCTTCTTGTTGTACCGGCAGTTCAATGGTATCTGGAGCAACTTGGGCGATGGGTTTGAGTTCCGCTAACCGTACCTTCGGCATTAACGAAAGTGATAAGTAGGCATTTGTCAACCCCACCGCAGAGATTCGATTAAACAAGCGTCCAAACTCATTCACTGCTTGTTCCGGACGCTCAATATAGGACAGCGTACCGCCACCCGCATCAGCAATTTTTTCCAAAACATCCTGGTTCCAGTGAGCGCCAAATCCCAATGTATTCAACGTCAGGTTGTAGCCAGTCGCCACTTGGGCAAATTTCAGACAGCGGTTGTTGTCGCCATGCTCATTTTCGCCATCTGTTAACAGAAAAGCTTGAGAAACCGTTTCCTTTTTGCCCTTCGCCAGTTCTTCAATTCCTAGTTTTAAACCCTCATCAATCGCCGTACCCCCATCTGCACTGAGCCGATTAATCTGTTTTTTAATATTTTCTGGGTTGTCAATGACTTGGTTGGGGACAAGCACTTTGGCTTTGTGATCGAAGGCGACAACCGAGATGCGATCGCCCGGTGTAAGACGATCCACCAGACCGATCGCTGCCTGTTTCACCGTTTCCAGGGGGCGTCCATTCATCGAGCCACTGTGGTCGAGAATTATGCATAAATTGAGCGGGGCACGATCTTCAAGATCCCCAGCGATCGCAGAAATAGAAATTTCTAGTTGACGCTGGCTACTCGTTTGAGTCGCGTCAATATTCATATCATTCAAAGCAGGCTGTAAACCAACTCTCATAGCACGCTCATTCCTGGCAGAACAAGAAGGGATCGGAGTAACCACAAGACTAAACGCTGACGCTCCGGAAAGGGAACCATAAAATTACCCCAACCGCGACCGGGCTTATTTTCTACAATAGCTTGCAGCCCAACACGGCGGAAGCAGCCAGCCAAAAGATCGCAATTCTTTGCAGAGTAAAACGCGATCGCTGGGGTGGATTTCACCCATCACCTTTCGCAAAAACCGATACTTAAACTCAGGTTTCTCTGTTTAAAAACCCAAAAATTAGAAGAGTTTAAGACCCATTTTCCGGCGTCCCCTCCCAAAAAGCCCGCTGACAGGCGCTAAAGCGACATCAAGCCACCCTCAACCTGACTAAAAGCGGTAAGGGGAGTAAAACTGCTAGAATCCAGTCAGTACGGTGGGGCACACCGGAATTAATGTCAAATTAAAGATAGCACCACTATTGCAGCTTTCCGATACGCCATGAACTCACCCATCCAGGCTGTTCAAGCTCCCTACGGCGGCGATAGCTTCTACCGAACACCGCCACCAGACTTACCGTCCCTGATTTTAAAGGAGCGGATTGTCTATCTGGGAACGCCCTTGGTGCCAGAGGTAACGAAACTAATCATCGCCCAACTGCTGTTTTTGCAGTACGAAGATCCAGAAAAACCGATCAAAATCTACATCAATTCCACCGGCACCTCGCGTTACGACGGCGAACCTGTTGGCTTTGAAACCGAAGCCTTCGCCATCTGCGACACGATGAACTACATCAAGCCGCCCATTCATACCATCTGTATCGGTTCGGCAATGGGAATGGCGGCAATGCTACTCTCTGCTGGGACTAAAGGCTATCGCGCTAGTCTGCGCCATGCCACGATTATCCTGAACCAGACTAAGAGCTACGCTCGCGGTCAGGCGACGGATATTCAAATCCGAGCCAAAGAAGTGCTGGCTAATAAGACAACGATGCTGGATATCCTATCGCGCAATACAGGTCAGACCCCTGAAAAAATTGCCAAGGATATGGATCGACTCTTCTATATGACTCCGGAGCAAGCTGTGGAATATGGCTTGATCGATCGGGTTCTAGAGTCCAAATCAGATTTACCAACACCACTTCCCGCTGGTGTTATCTGAAGAATTAAAAATTAAAAATTAAAAATGAAGACTATTCAAATTTTTAATTTTTAATTTTGCATTTTTAATTCTTTGGATACGAATTTTCACTTTTTACGAACGGAGTTCTACATTATGCCTATTGGCTACCCTAGAGTTCCCTACCGGATGCCAGGGGGACAATATACCGAGTGGATTAACATCTACGATCGCCTTTACCGGGAACGGATTATTTTCATGGGCGAAGATGTTGATGATGAAATGGCTAACCAGATAATTGCCGTGATGCTTTATCTGGATTCGGAAGATCCGGGCAAGGACATCTATCTCTATATCAACTCTCCGGGTGGCGTAGTCACTTCTGGCATGGCGATTTATGACACCATGCAGCACATCAAATCAGATGTGGTGACAATTTGTGTAGGCTTAGCGGCATCAATGGGTTCGTTCCTGCTGACCGCTGGGACAAAAGGTAAGCGTCTCGCTTTGCCTCACTCGCGGATTATGATTCACCAACCTTCTGGTGGTACGCGGGGACAAGCCACAGACATTGAGATTGAAGCGAGAGAGATTCTACGGATTCGTCGCCAGCTGAATGAGATTTATTCTCACCGGACGGGTCAGCCTATTGAGAAAATTGAGAAGGACATGGATCGTGACTTTTTCATGTCTGCTCAAGAAGCGAAGGAATACGGTCTAATTGACCGCGTTATCGAAGAACGTCCGAAGTAATGAGTGATTAGCTGTTAGCTGTTAGCTGCTTGACGGGTGGGTAGTCGCAATTGTAAACTTGGGCTTCCAACAAGATTCTCAGAAGCTAATAGCTAACCGCTAAAAGCGAAGGGCTAGAAATAAACTCCCGACTATCAACAAAGATTAAAGCCTAATCGATAGATGATTCCTCTGATGAACCTCGCAGATTGTTACCGGGTGTTGGGGTTAAGATCAGGGGCATCTTTTGCAGAAATTAAAGCGTCTTACCGACGTTTGGCACGGCAGTATCATCCCGACGCAAATCCTGGCGATCGCCAAACGCAAGATAAATTTATAGAGTTGACGGAGGCTTACAAGTTCCTCCTCAGTGTAGTAGATAAGTCTGAGACGGTTGAGAAAGTATCCAATCCAGAACAGACTGCTGCACCGCCTCCTCAACCTTCCGTCACGAAGGTGACTCGCAAAGAGACGCCCAAAGAAACGCCCGTTCAAAAACTCCCAGACTTATCGATAACTGAGCAACAGCTGAAGTGGAGTTCTTATCAGCAGTTGCAGCAGTTGCTGAAAAATCGCCGATTTCCCCGCGCGATCGCCCTCATCGAAGGACTCGCCCAACGTCTGCCAGAAGATCCAGAAGTGCGTCAGTGGCAAGCGATCGCTTATCAACGTTGGGGGCGTCAGCTGATCGCTGAAAAGCAACTCGAAAAGGCAAGAATTTATCTAAAAAAAGCCCTGAAAACCGACCCCCATAATCGCTCTCTCTGGGCAGAAGTAGAACGAGATTTTCGCCGTTTAGAGCAGATTTTTTAGCTTTACTTCGCTGCAATCAAATATCTTCAATTGGGTTCTGCTTGGGATTCTTTGGGAGCAAAGCGAATGCAAGTGATTTTCCAGTTGGACTCCTCGAAGCCTTGATTAACCGACTCCAAGGACTCTCTCACCGCTTGTGAGCCATGATAGATAGGTGGCTCCATCTCAAATCAGGGCAATGGGACTGTTGGGACCTTTGTCTAGGAGATACTTGAGAAAAGCAATCATGCCCTCAGAATTGCCTGCCTCAGCTGCTTGAATCAGTTACAAGGATATTGCACGCGAGAGTAAGCACCGCTATATAAAGCGACTCCTATAGCAGTCGTATTTGAGTTGTGATGATGCTAACGGTTCAGATCGCCGACTTCTTAGCGGGGATCTCGCCTTCAGGAACAATTTAGGATTGCTATAACAGATAATTTATTAAATAAATATTAATTGTGAAAATCGTTACTCTAGACGCATTTTCGCCCTAGCCTCTCTTAAAAACAGAACCTGAAATCTGGCTGTCTCTACCAAAAATGTAGGTTAACGAGATTCAGATTTTCTTTATAAATGTCCTCTCACCCATCAATAACCGTTTGTTTGGGAAGGGAAGGATTTTATCCAGTGCCTATAACGCTTGACAGCAGATTGTTTTGAGCAATGTTGCAATTGCTTAATCTATGGATAGTTGACGCTCGTATTTATGTTAAGCAGCTTCATAACTTTTTATGATGAAATGCAATGTTTTAAGTGGATATCGTACAAGTTATAGCTCATTGTAAAAATCAGATCGCATACTTTATAAAGACAGAGAAATTTTGCTTTTGAAATGGTTCCTCAAAGGAAATACTTTATGCAACCCTTAAATTCACCAGTTTCAGCCTGTCGCTATTGTCAATTTTATAATCCGATGGGACGACGTGGCGGCTGTTGTCAAACTCTTGGCGTAACCGTTCAAAGTGGATGGCAAGGTTGTCAACTGGGAATTCCTCGGTTTAAAATTCCCTACGAATGTTCCCAAGAAGATTCGCAGAAACGAGTTGAAGCAATTGTAATTTAAAATACAACAGAAAAGAGGAATCTGAAACAGTCTGAAAGTTAGAAAGCCAATTTTTTTTATTTCTCCTTTAATAGCACGCTTCTGTTTGACGGGTTGCCGGAAACTGAAAAAGCAATTTTCTCAATAAGAATCTATGCATTGCAACCCGTCTATAATGGCAAGCCCATGAAAGGAGTTCTTTAATCGTTTAGTTTTTCCCTTTTAAATAGTGCGATCGCTGATTAACCCGTTAATACGGGTTTTTTTGGGTATTATTCCGTACATCGGATAAATGAGCGATCGCTTTTCGATACAAGTCCAAAACCCGCCTTGCCTCTTTGTCTGAAAATCGTTACACTTTCCCCTCTGCCAAGTTTTGTAATTCCTGCTGTAGAAAATTTCCCCATTCCGCTGCAAGGGGAATTTCAGTAAAGGGGATTTTCACCGAAGCGGCTGGTGCAAAGACAAATTCCAGCGAAGCGACACGACCTTTACTGGGCAGTGCTTCTAAATCAACGGGCTTGTCATCTACTAGCAGCCGAATCGCTTTAACATCCTTTAAGGAAAACGTTTGCACCTCCACTGGACCTTTTCGCGTCGGTTTTCCCCAGGTTAAAGTGCTGTCATTTTGAGCCAACACTGCATAGATATCGTACTTAGATCGCTCAAACTGCTGTGCCCAGACGCGATAAGCTTCAACTTTTTGATACTCATTCCAGCCTTGCCAAGCCAGCCAGATAAACGCTGCCAGTAGGGGCAGCCACAACAGACCTCTTTCCATTGTCGGATTTTCGCTCTTTAACTATTCTGATATCTTGCAGCCTAACAGACGATTGCATCTATCCTTGGTTAGCTCCCCTTCGGCTATCTGCTAAGTATAAATACTGGATCTAGATTTGCCTAAAACCGTCGAAAGGTTTCTCCAGAAGCTTCCCGATGAGAGTAAATTGCCCAAAGGCTTGAATAAGGCTTTACCAATACTTACCAATACCAACAAAGTCCGCCCAGCTCTTTGAGAGGCGCTTCGCGCTTCGGAAACTCAATTTAGCCTGCCTCGCTGGCTTTGTTTCGATAAAAGCTCTCACAACTTCCGCCCCTTTGTCCTGAACGAGGCATTACGCATAAGTCCCAGCTTGTTGTCTTCCTGATGCTTCTCCCGTACAGATGCGCCCTTGGGTTCTCAGTTTGAGGGTGAAGTATTCGTGCCTTGTACAAGTCACTTCAACCCAAATCTTTCTGCGCCAATGCTTTACCCCTACATGATTTCAACAGAGGCGGGTAATGCATCGTTCTTCTGAAGAGGGGTAAAAGGGTTGGTGTAGCCGAAACTACCAGTATCGGTAGGTATTTTGGCGCTCATTACGCTGCACCCAGTTTCTAGCTGCGATCGAGATCACAAAGCTGGAAACAGCCAGTCACATTTTGTGAGCCAATCCCATCACTCAAACTTGGGGATTTCAAGCAAATATTTGCAGCAATAATGTCACATTTCACTATAGGTTTTTATCACTAGAGAATCTTAATAAAACCTTCATAATTAAAAACATCGAATTCAACAAACTAGGATGCAATCTCACATTTATCTACCTCAAGTCATTATCGAACAAGTGATTTTTCAAATATTTACTATTAGTCGAATTTTTCGTATGGCTCAACCAAAATTGATGTTAACGTTATCCTCTAAATATTTAATTAATATAAGATCTTAATTGAAAATTATTTGATGTTATTCAGTTTACAGCACTGAATAATAGATCTGATTAAAAAAATAATTTTATCATAATTATTTCAAAACGACAAAAATTTTATGAGTCATCTACTACTAAAAGCTACAGGAATATTCATCTTTATATTTGGGTTACAACTGCTCAATATTCAATTGAACTTTAGCATCAGAACTCCCGATAATACTACACAAAATCAAACCTACGAACCCCCAAATCTAGGATTCTCGGACGATAATAGTCAAGGCGCAGGAACCCGCTAACGACAAGAGAATGCCTCCCTCACCTCAAACTGAGTATTAAATAGACGCTCATCGGCTGAAAACCCACAAGTCCTTCAGTAAGAGTAAAAATAGGGTTCTTTCGCTTCAAGAGAACTTTTGCCACAAGCAGCCTGATTCGTATCGCTTATTACTGCAAACGAGCGGTATTACTCCAACAAACAAAAATTAATAACTAAAAACTGAATACACCACGGGGCAGATGCATGAGTTATCGTGGGGAGAAACTGGCGCTCACAAGACGGGTGAATATGAGAAAGCTTTTGATAGCGTGCTTGTTTTTATTGGGGGTAGGTTTTGCCCTGTTTAACTTCAAAGGACTGGCAGCACAAGGTGAGTTTGACTCGATTGTGCTGGATTTCCGCGAAGACGTACCAGCAGAAGTGGTGCAAGAACAGGTGCGATCGCTAGGCGCTCAGTATAACAGCGAATTTTCCGAGTCAGATCAGTTGTATATCATTAAAGGCGATCGCAACCTGCTGAAAACTCTAAAAAAATCGCCTTTAGCCAAAAAAACCGAATATATTGAACCGAATTATGTCTACAAAGCTCTGGAAGTCCCCAACGACCCAGAGTACAGCAAACAGTGGAACCTACGGAGTATCAACGTAGAATCTGCTTGGGACGAAACCAAAGGCGCAGGGATGACAGTTGCCGTCATTGACACCGGCATCAGTCGCGTTCCTGATCTGAAAGATACCAAGTTTGTCCAAGGCTACGACTTTGTTAACAACCGAGACCAAGCAGACGACGACAACGGGCACGGCACCCACGTTGGCGGTACTGTTGCCCAAGCCACCAATAATGGCTATGGCGTCGCGGGTATTGCTTACGAAGCCAGCCTTATGCCGCTGAAAGTGTTGAGCGCAGAGGGCGGCGGCACCGTTGCCGATATTGCCGAAGCAATTAAGTTTGCCGCCGATAACGGTGCTGATGTCATTAACATGAGCTTGGGCGGTGGTGGCGAAAGTCAGGTAATGCAAGAAGCGATTGATTATGCCTACAACAAAGGCGTCGTCATCGTAGCCGCAGCAGGAAACTCTAATGAGAATTCTGCCTCCTACCCAGCTCGATATCCCCACGTTATCGGTGTTTCAGCAATTGATTCTGCCGGTGAAAAAGCCTTTTACTCCAGCTATGGTGCTGGTGTGGATATCTCAGCCCCTGGTGGTGCAATCACCGAAGAAAATCCATCGGGTGGGATTCTGCAAGAGACCATTAGTTATGACGAAAACGGGAAGCTCATCCCCACTTTTGCTGCCTTCCAAGGCACCAGTATGGCGTCTCCCCACGTTGCTGGTGTCGCCGCTTTAGTGAAAGCCTCTGGCGTAACCGAACCGGAGGAAGTATTGGGTGTCCTCAAAAAGTCGGCACGGGTAATTTCAGATGACGCTCTCAACTACTTTGGGGCTGGTCATCTCGATGCTTCTGCGGCTGTAAAACTGGCGGTACGCGGGCAAATTACCTTCCGCGACTTCTTCCGCTGGTTGCGCGATAATGGCTATCTCAATCCTCGCTTCTGGATTGATGGCGGTGCGGTGGCACTGTTACCTAAGATTGCGATGGTATTAGGTTCTTATGTCCTTGCCTGGTTCTTGCGGAATTATTTCCCCTTTGGCTGGAGTTGGTCGCTAACCAGCGGTTTGGTTGCCGGTAGTTCTGGACTATTCTTCCTGCGCGGCTTCTATATTTTCGATCTTCCCCAGTGGCCTTTCCGGATGATGGGCAGTTCGATTCCCGAACTGGGCAATACGATTCAAGGCAGTGGTTTATTGAATCCCATCTTTGCCAGCGTGTTGATTCCTTTTGCATTAATCGCCTTGCTACTAGGACACCGCAGTTGGAAGTGGTTTGCGATCGGCTCTGCCTTGGGCGTGGCATCCTGTTTATTAGTGAGTGCCGTAGCAGATCCGGCGATGTTGTGGTTAGGTCATGGCGCGATCGCTAAGATATTCCTAATTACTAATGCCCTCCTGTGTATCGGACTCGCCTATTTATCCAGCAAAGGAGAAGGGCAAACAGCATGAGCATCAGCGTAGAAGGCACTATCGAACGCAAGGGACTTGGCCCAGGAACCTGGGCACTGGTCACTCAAGAGGGTCAAACTTATGAACTCCACAAAGCTCCAGAAGATTTACGTAAATCGGGACTCAAAGTGAAAGTCAAAGGTGAGGTGCGAAACGACGTGATGACCTTCGCGATGATTGGCCCGGTTCTAGAAGTTAAATCTTTTGAGGAAGTCAGTTCGGATTAGCCATGAGCGATTAGCGGTTGGTCATTCGTTAACAGCGAATGAGCGATCGCTAATCTGCCTTCTGCTTCTCGTTATTTCTAGCACAGTGGCTCTCCCATCGCGGGGTTGAGGGATGGAAATGCCAAGCAACTTGTGTCAGTTCCCCCCTAACCCGCCTTTGAAGCCGGGAGAAATCCAGAAAGTCTTACACCGCCTAACGAACCGAAAAAAAAATCCCCGGCTCAAACCGGTGAGCCAGGGGATGTCAATCAGGGTGCATCTACCAATCTACTCTTCTAAAGGATTCCTCAACTATCCGGATTAAGTTGGGGTAAATTTAACGATTAAATTAGAATAAATAGAAATTTTCTCTCCCTTTCCCGGAATCCATCAACGGCATCAGCGTTCAAGAAAACGAAACTGCCCTTCATGGAAACTTTAAGTAACTTGAATCTATCTAGGAAGAAAGGGAAACAGTTCCTCCTCCAGGTAAGAAAAGCAGCTAGAAGGTTCTAACTGAAGCAGGAGTGCATAGTAGCAGTGGCTCAGGAATTTCATATCTCTGTAAATCCCTTAGGGGAAAGTAAATATTGGGTGCGGACAGAATGGGTTGCCGCACCGGGTGCCGTCCCATTTGCCGAAGAGCAGGTAACGTGGCAAGTGGAGGATTGGTTAGCTCAGGCGAGGCACCTGATGAATGACCCTTTGCTGATGGCTTTGTCTCCTAGCGATATTTCTCGATCGGGTTCCCCGAACCGAGAAGCCGCCCAATCTTCCCTTAACTTGGTGGCGCTGGGGCAGCAGATGTACGATGCTTTGTTCCAAGGAACGCTGCGAGATAGTTGGATGATCGCGCAAGCGATCGCTCAAGATCGGCAAGAAGTATTGCGGCTGCGCTTGGGATTAAAAGATAGTCGCTTACTGAGCTTACCTTGGGAAGTATTGCACGATGGCGATCGCCCCTTGGCAACTGGAACCGATGTTGCCTTCTCCCGCTACCAGATGAGTACAAGGTTGAGAAGTCCCACCGTTTCGTTAGGTTCTGGGTCAAATCAACCGGCGGTGCGAATCTTGATGGCGATCGCTGCCCCCAACGACCAGGAAAGTTTGGCGCTCAAACAAGAAGTCAGCCACCTGCAAGCAGAACTGAGTCACCGTTCCCGGAATGGCTTACCCGAAATTCAACTCACCGTTCTGGAGCAACCGGGTACGGAGCAGCTGACGCACGAGCTGGAACAAGGTCAATATCAAGTTTTCCACTACGCAGGTCATAGCGACCAAGGAGCCTACGGCGGCAATCTCTACCTCGTAAGCCGCCAAACCGGGCTGACGGAGATGTTAAGCGGAGATGACTTAGCGGGGTTGCTCGTCAATAACGGCATCCAGCTCGCAGTGTTTAACTCCTGTCGGGGCGCTCATACCGCCGCTTCAGCTCCCAGCGACGGTGCCGCAGAGGGAAATTTGGCAGAAGCGCTGGTCAAACGCGGTATCAAGAGCGTGCTGGCGATGGCAGAACGCATTCCGGATCAAGTCGCTTTGACCTTGGCACGGCGGTTTTACGGCAATCTGAATCAAGGTTATCCGATTGACCTCAGCCTGAGCCGAGCGCGGCAAAGTTTAATTTCTACTTACGGTTCTCGCCAGCTTTACTGGGCTTTACCGATCCTCTATCTTCACCCGGAATTTGACGGTTACTTGACACCAGGTCATCATGCCATCAATGCCAAAGCAGAGCGACTTCAGTTGCCTGACGCTTCTGGGGCAGACATTGCTTGGGGAGGAATGCTGAATCCTCTCTCTAGGGAGGAAGAAGCGGTCTTCACGGCAGCGCCGACTGGATCTCGATCCGGTTTCTTAACCACCGACGAGGCTTTAGACTCCTTAGAGGATGACTTCTACGGGGATGACGATCCCGACTGGACCGATCCGGTTGATGATTTGGAGTATGACGATATTGGCTACGAAGACGACTCGGCTTTGGTTGCGGATCTGTTTCGCCAGCTAAAGCCTGAAGTAGCAGCAGAGACACCGAGGGAAACTGAGGTAGACCAGACAAGGGACAGACCTGTAGAAAGAGAAAATCAGACAACGATCGCCCCTCACCCGCCCAGCGAGTCGAAAACCCCCCCCCAACCCGTCGCCGCAGCGATCGCTGCTGAGTCAGCACCGAAAAACGCGGGATCGGGAGAATCGCTACTGGGATATGCCGCCGGGAACCCCCGGCTGCGATTTTGGCAGCGTGATGAAGGGAAGAAGGGACAGCGACGAGTCAAGCGTGCCCCACTGATTTTGCTGGCGTTAGGCTCGACGATGGCGATCGCGCTTTTGGGTTTCTGGTTGTTGCAACGTCGTCCGCAACCTTCAGACTTGTTGTTCTCTCAGGAGAATACCTCAACCTCACTTCCGGCGCTCCCTAGCCCCAATCTCAAAAATGTCAATCTCCAGAAAGCCAATACCCCGACTGTCACGGCGATCGCTATTGAACAATTCAGTCAAAATAACTTATCCGCCGCCGGGGTGGCTGTAGAAGAATTATTGAACCGAGGAGCGTTACAGCAGGCCCAAGGGGCGCTTGACAACGTTAACAAACAGAAAATCGACGACCCAGCCATCAGCTTCCTGAGAGGGCGTCTGGCGTGGCAGTCTGTTCAAACTGGCAGTAAGGATTACAGTTTGGATGATGCCCGTCGATTTTGGGAGCAAGCGGTCAAAAAGCAACCCAAATCTGCTAAATATCTGAATGCCCTAGGGTTTGCCTACTATTTAGAAGGGAATCTCGATCGTGCTAACCAAATTTGGTTTGATGCTTTTTACTTGATAGAAGAAAAGCAAGCTACTGTTGCTGGCTCGGTTGCCCAACAAGAAGCTTTGACAACTTATGCCGGATTAGCAATTGGGCTGACCAAATTAGCTGCATCTCAACCTGCTGATAAGCAAGCAAAACTTTTGGATGAAGCCCGGAAGCTCCGACAAAAGGCGATCTCAGAAGACCCGGTTAACTTCCAACCGGAGGCCCTAAGTAAAAACTGGCTCTGGACAGAAAAAGCAATTAAAGATTGGAGATCGCTACTTTCGACAAGTCAAAAGTAATTCCCGAAAAAACATCTACTTGCACGTTGAATTTTAGTAATTAGTAAAAAAATTTGAGTTTTGAATTAAGAATTTTTTTCTAACTCAAAACTCAAAAGTTTTATAGTAATTACTTTTTGAGCAACGCAGAGAGAGACTGTCGCTTTCGCAGATCCATGATTTCTGCCAGACTATCCTCGCCCCAATCCAGAGGATGATTTTCTTCTGGAGGCACCACCGTTACCTCAGTCATCCCATAATTTGTCATCATTAGGGGCACTTCTTGAGGTTTAGAGAAGCCTTCTGCCGGTTGTGGCGGCATGGGACGACGCTTTTGCTTTTGAGTCGGGCGGCGTTGTTTTTTGCGGACGCTTGCAGTCGGCTTTGACCGTTTGAGAGATTTACGCTGCGGTGAACGACTCAGGTTTAGCGCTATCAAAAGCGTTCCAGTGACAAAGCCCAAGGCGATCGCACCATACAACCACCGTGGCACTTCCTGTTGCTTTCGAGCTTCCGGAACTTCCGGCACCGCTGTAAAACCGGGCAACGGGGTTCCAGATGGCTGACTGGTTGTGAAGCTTGGCAGTAGTGATGTCTCTGGTTCTGGAACCGTCGTTTCGGCAGGCATCGGTTCAACAGATTTAGATTCCTCCTGCTCGATGGGGCCTGTACTAAATAGACCTAGCGCTGCTACTGCTGCGATGGTAATCATGGACGCCCACAAACCGCCCCAAAAGGCGAGTGGGTACTTCTGAACCATCTGGTACAGGAAAACAAGGCTAAAGCGCTGTATAGGAGGCTTATCGGGCTGATTGAGCATTGAACGCCCTCAACTAGCACGGCTGATTGATCTTGGGTAATTTATATCAAAGTTTTATCAAATTTTGAAAAACTCGGTATAACTCACTAGAGGCAGATTTTAGCAAAAATTGCCTGCGATCTTCCAAAAAAAGAAAATATAGTAACCCGGACAAAGAGATGATTGTAGCAGCCAAGAACCAGAGATTTTGGAGATTTCAGAGTTCTCAAAGCAGAGAATTACTTATCCCCAATCCCCAAGTACAAATTTTGGTAACAATGGGAT
This sequence comes from Trichocoleus sp. ST-U1, assembly GCF_039961835.1. NCBI lineage: Bacteria > Bacillati > Cyanobacteriota > Cyanophyceae > Leptolyngbyales > Trichocoleusaceae > Trichocoleus > Trichocoleus sp. ST-U1. The sequence goes on along the minus strand of NZ_JAMPJZ010000016.1, from coordinate 18,808 downwards.
TAAGCAGACATCCAACCGCAGGTACTGATTCAAGACAAGACACCTGCCTATGATAAATGAATGCGATAGACTAGCTACTCGACAGGGCACAGGGAGGATAGATAAAAAAATGGGCGAGCAGTTTACGCCTGCAATTGAAGAAGAGCCATCAGAAGAAGAAATTGTGGCACAAAGTTCATCGAATCGCCGTGGCACCTCCGGTGCCCTTGCCCGGAGAAATGCAGGACGGGAAAAACATGATATGGCTTTAACTCGGCTAAGCCGTGAAAGCTTGCCCCAATCCTGGTCAATAGAAAACAGTGAGAACCTGTATCGGATTGAAGGTTGGGGTCAACCGTACTTTTCGATTAATGCAGCCGGTCACGTTACAGTTTCTCCCAAGGGAGAGCGCGGTGGGTCTTTAGATTTATTTGAACTGGTCAACGCCCTGAAGCAGCGCAATCTGGGGCTACCACTGCTGATTCGCTTTTCAGATATTTTAGAAGACCGGATTGAGCGATTAAATGCTTGTTTTGCGAAAGCGATCGCGCGTTACAACTATTCCGGTACTTACAAAGGTGTCTTTCCGGTCAAGTGCAACCAGCAGCGACACTTGGTTGAAGATTTGGTGCGGTTTGGTAAACCCCATCAGTTTGGCTTGGAAGCTGGCTCGAAGCCAGAGATGATGATTGCTTTGGCAATGTTGGATACGCCTGGGGCATTACTCATCTGCAATGGCTATAAAGACCGAGAATACATCGAAACGGCGATGTTAGCGTCTCGACTGGGGCAAACGCCGCTGATCGTTTTAGAGCAGGTTGAAGAAGTACAGCTGTGTATTGAAGCCAGCCGTCAGTTGGGCATTAAGCCAATTTTGGGCATCCGGGCAAAGCTGAGTACCCAAGGCGTGGGACGCTGGGGAGGATCTACGGGCGATCGCGCTAAATTTGGTTTGACCATTCCCGAAATCATTCACGCGGTCAACGAATTACGAGACGCTGACTTGCTGGATTCGCTGCAATTGCTGCACTTCCACATTGGCTCTCAGATTTCCGCAATTAATGTCATTAAAGATGCCATCCAAGAAGCTAGCCGGATTTACGTCGAGTTAGCCAAGCTGGGGGCTGACATGAAATATCTCGATGTCGGCGGCGGTTTGGGCGTGGATTACGACGGCTCTCAAACCAATTTCTACGCTTCCAAAAATTACAATATGCAGAACTATGCCAACGATATCGTGGCAGAGTTGAAAGAAGCTTGTGCCGAACACCAGTTACCCGTTCCCACGCTGATTAGCGAGAGTGGGAGAGCGATCGCTTCCCATCAGTCGGTGCTGATTTTTGATGTTCTCGGCACCAGCGATGTCCCATCTGGGGCACCCGAACCCCCAAAAGAGGGTGAATCTCCAATTATTAATTACCTCTGGGAAACCTACCAATCTATAAACGAAGAGAATTTCCAAGAGCTATACCACGACGCCGCTCAATTCAAAGAAGAAGCCATCAGCCGATTTAATTTGGGGATTTTGCGCCTCACCGAACGAGCCAGAGCCGAGCGTCTTTACTGGGCTTGTTGTGAAAAAATTCTAGCGATTACCAGGAAGCAGGAATACGTTCCCGACGAACTGGAAGACCTAGAAAAAATTATGGCTTCCATCTACTATATCAACCTGTCTGTCTTCCAATCAGCGCCGGATTGTTGGGCAATTGACCAGCTGTTTCCCATCATGCCGATTCATCGGCTGGATGAGGAACCAACACGGCGGGGAATTTTGGCAGACCTCACCTGCGACAGCGATGGCAAAATCGATCGGTTTATCGACCTCAGAGATGTCAAGTCGGTTTTAGAACTGCATACGCTGAAGCCTGACGAACCTTACTACCTGGGGATGTTCTTGAATGGAGCTTACCAGGAAATTATGGGTAATCTGCACAACTTGTTTGGCGATACCAACACGATTCACATTCATTTGACACCCAAGGCTTACAGGATTGAACATGTCGTCAAAGGTGACACCATGAAGGAAGTCTTGGGTTACGTACAGTACGATTCTGAGGATCTGATTGAGCAGATTCGTCGGCTATGCGAACAAGCGCTTATGGATAAGCGCATTACCATTCAGGAATCCCAGCGATTGCTGCAAAACTACGAGCAGAGTCTCAGTCGGTACACTTATCTGTCGTCCTGATGGGTAATGGGAAATGGGTAGAGAATCCACTTGTGACCAACTACCTATTTCCCAATGACCGCTGACCAATGACTTAAATCGCTTCCATCCCCAGCAGATCGGCGATCGCTTGCCGTTCTGCTGGCGGATTAGAGGGCAGAACTTGACGAGCATCGTTAATCAGCCAATCGAGGGCTGCGGCTTGGACATCAATCGTGGCACCTGTCTTATCCACGCAGTAACGTCCGAACACCAGCTTATCGACTAAGCGCACTCCTGGGCCTAGGCGGGAGTATTCAAAAATCACGCTATTTTCCACCTTGGCACCGCTGCACACCCAGCAATTGGGTCCGATGTAGGTGGGACCGACAATCTTGGCTCCATCTTCAATGCGTGTCATGGCACCAATGTAGACTGGGCCTGTGATGTCAACCTTGTCCCAGTTCACCGCTACATTTAATCCGGTATAAATACCGGGAGCCACTTTCTGTCCGGGAATTGCCACATTTTTGACTTCTCCCAGTAACACGCTGCGAATTGCCTGCCAGTAGTCTGGCACTTTGCCAATATCCACCCACTGGAAGTCCATCGGGATTCCGTAGAAAGGCGCACCCATTTCTACCAGTTTGGGGAATAACTGACCCCCGATATCATACTCCTCGCCAGAGGGGATGTAATTTAAAATTTCTGGCTCGAAAATATAAATCCCGGTATTGATATTGGTACTGAGCGCTTCCTCCACTGATGGTTTTTCTTGGAAGGCTTTGATTCGTCCCTCTTCATCGGTGACAACGACTCCATAACTGGAAACCTCATTCTGTGGCACTGATTTCATCACAATCGTCGCGATCGAGCCTTTTTCTTTGTGCCACTTCACCGCTGCGGTCAGATCCAAATCGATCAACGCATCTCCGCACAGCACCACAAAGGTGTCATCAAAAAACGGAGAAAAGTCTTGGATGCGACGCATCCCGCCAGCAGAACCGACCGCTTCGCCGATCAAGTCGCCATTTTCTTCAATCCGGCCTTCAAAGGAATAGCCAATTTGCACCCCAAAACGCTGACCATCCCGGAAATAGCTTTCAATCTCGTTAGCAAGGTGGCTGACATTGACCATGATCTGGTCAAACCCATGCTGCCTGAGTAGTTCCACCAAGAACTCCATCACTGGTTTTTGCAGAATGGGAATTAAAGGTTTGGGAATGGTGTAGGTAATCGGACGAACGCGGGTACCTTTACCAGCCGCCAGAATCATGGCTTTCATGAATATTTTTTCCTCAACCTAGGCCACTTTGTTTTCGTGCAATTTAGCTGTACCCCATCCCTTCACTGGAGGCAAGGGATGGCTGGTCAAATATTTTAGTCGATTGACCTTGTCGATATTCTAGATGTTTCTCACCCTAGCGTTTAATCAACATACCGGCAGGAACTGAATGCGCCCCTGTTACAGTACAGAATCATCGCTACAGCGTTCGGATTTTTAGGTCTTGGTAGAACTCCTCTTGGGCTAACTCTACCTTAGACTGAGCAGACAGGAGTAACAGCGCCCAAAAAACTCCCACTCGGTCATTGTGTTTCGGCGCAGTTTCCACCTCTTCAGGCAATTGATGCGCGTTTAACGGTGCTGACCGTTGTTTTACCCCTGCCCATAACTCTAACAGCTGGTCTAATTCCAGCCAATCCTGACCGGGGGACATTTGGGGCCAATGACTGCTCAAAAACCGATCTAGGTGAGCTGCGGTTTCGGTCAGATTTTCTTGGTGAGCGAGGGCAGCGATCGCGCGGGCGGTTTGGGAACGAGACTGGGAACGGTAACTTGGGTCTTTAATCGCGTTTGGGCCAGCAGGTTTTTCTTCCAGTACCGTGGCTATTTGCTGTAGCTGTTCGATTAATTCGTGTAGGGTTACACGACGAGTTTGGGGAGGCATTGCTGTCCCTCGGCGTCGCAAATGGCGCTCCAACCGCGTTGGCAATTGTCTGGGATCGGCGGCGGTGTCGTCCAGTTCGTCCTCAGTGGGTTCGAGATTGTCTGGGAGCGATTGCGAAAACAGGGTATCCGCCTTGAGCAATACCAGCATGGACGCATACAGAAACGCCTGCCCGGACTGGGACAGCTCTACTTCAAAGGTGCCAGAGAGCTTCTCCCCAGCTTTCTCCAATTCCAATAAGCATCGATCGATCGCCTCAATCACCTGGACATCCCAAGGGTCGATTTCTCCCCGCTGAGCCAAATCGATTAAAAGGGCGATCGCTTCCTGGGCTGGGCCAATGGTCATCGGCATAAACTCAAGCTCAAATGAAGCTAAATTGATTAGGCAAGGGATTCCTGTTCTTTTGCTGCCGCGAGACTTGCTAGCTTCCCTCCAACTACCTCTGTGTTTTCAGTCTGGAGGGTCGCGTTTAAGGGCAGACTTTGTCTCTCTTCAATTTCTGCCTTGTAGTGTTCAATATTTTCCTCTAATTCTTGGATGCGCTCGTCTTTGGCACGCATCTGACGCAATTGTTTTCCAGATTCTAGACTTCGCAGCAACCGCGCCCAGATACTAAAAATCCACGCCAAGACAGCTCCAAGACCCATCGCCAGAATCAGTTCAATACACAAGGGCGCTTGCACTTCGACACCTTGAACAATTTGAATGGCGGCAGGTTCGGTATTTTCTAAGCTGAATAAAACTAGCGCTAGTAACACCGCGAAGATCAGCAAAAAATTAATCTGTCGCATCAATGAACTCCTAAACAATGCAGATCCCTTGCCAATTTTACAAGGAAGAACGAGATGAATTCCCTATTTAAGGATGAGAAGGATTTGAGTCTCACCTATCCTACTCTACGTCTACGCCAAGTGCATACACTCGCCAGTTTTGAGAAAATCTTGAACCCAAAAGGGGTACCTGTTAATGTTGTCTGAGTGCAAGAGCGATCGCGCTTATTTCGTATGACAAGTAGAAGCCGATTTCTCCTCATCGGACAACAATAAAAGTTTTGGAATGGCACACACCAACCAATATTGGGGATCGTGCAGAATCTTTTTTGAGTTGCCAAGCGCATCTTTGCTTGGTTTGTAGTGCTGATAGCTTTTAGTGCGGTATTTATTCTGATAATCCTTCAGATGTCATTAGGGTTTCGGGAAACCGTCTCTGTCGTCACAACTGAGGGCTGACGCAAAAGGCGGAGGGTATCGATGGTGTCCTTAATCGTACCCGCAAGGGGCACAGACACGAGAACTCCCAACAGTCCAGCTATCTGACCTCCGATCAATAAAGCGATAAAGATCCAGATTGGATTAAGTCCGGTGAAATCGCCCATTAACTTAGGAGCAAGGACGTTATCTTTGATCTGCTGCATGAAAATCGATGCGATCGCGACCCAAACGGCTAACCAAAAATCTTGCAGCATCACCAAAAGCGTCACCATCCCAATCCCCAAGGTAGCACCGATAAAGGGAATGAGTTCGGCAACCCCAATTAACAAACCAAACAACAGGGCAAACGGCAGGTTCAGAGTCAAAAAGATTGGCGTCAGCGTTGCCATCATAAACAGTCCTAGGAGGACTTGCGTAATGAAAAAATTCTGAAAGTTTAGCCGCAGGGATTCGCTCAACGGCAGACCGATCTGAGACGGAAGGAGATTAAACAAACCCTTCCACAAGCGATCGCCATACAGCAACATATAAAACGCCAGCACCACCACAAACACGACATCGATTAATCCTGTCAACGTCCCTAGTGCCACGCCAAACGCCTGACTTGCTAGAGCTTGCGCTTGGTTTTCGATCCGAAAACTGACGCGACGGCTAAACCCTTTGAGATCCAAAGGCAAACGACGAGTTTTTGTCCAGGCGTCCAACTGATCTAAATTTTGATTGCTTGCCTCTAACCAATCTGGAATATTTTTGAACAGTTGAGTCGTTTGATCTACCAATATCGGGACAAGAGTCACGCCCAAAATGACAAGCACCGCTAAAGTCACCACCAAAACGATAATTACCGCCTGTGTCCGTTTGAAGCGAATCTGCTCTAACACCCGCACCGGGTAATTGAGTAAAAAAGCCAGAATTGCCGAAATGGTGAGGATGGTAATTAAATGCTCAAAATAGCGAAATATCTGGGACAGAACCCAGATATTTAAAGCCACAATCGGGCCGGTCAAACCGAGAATCAGCAGGCGTTGAAGATTGGCTGAACGGCGCATCGCACTCACAACCTGTAGCAGTGGCTCCCTGGGTACTCGTAGAACGACTGGCTAGACTTTACACTCTAACCCATAGCCAGTCTAAAGTCTAAAGTCTATGAATATAGCCGCAAGCGATAAATTTTTTTGTAGGATGTATGAAAACTGGGGTCAAGCAAGACTTTAAAATACTTAGATTAGGGATTGAAAAAATATAAAGATGGATACAAGCGTAGCCGATCTGCGTAAAAATTACACCCGATTTGGACTGAGCAAAGCGGATAGCGACCCCAATCCCTTTCAACAATTTAAAACTTGGTTTGACCAAGCACGGGCAGCTGAGCTTCTCGAACCCAATGCCATGACTGTTGCGACTGTTGGGGCTGATGGCAAACCTAGCGCCAGAATGGTTCTACTCAAAGACTTCGACGAACAAGGCTTCGTATTCTACACGAACTACAAAAGTCAAAAAGCACAACAACTCCTCGTCAATCCGTGGGCGTCCTTAGTCTTCTGGTGGGCGGAACTGGAACGCCAAGTGCGGATTGAGGGGCAAGTGGAGAAGGTTTCAGATGCTGAATCAGAAGCTTATTTTCACAGCCGTCCGCTCTTAAGCCAATTGGGGGCTTGGGCTTCGCGGCAAAGCCAAGTCATTGAAAACCGCGAGATCCTTGAGCAACGCTTGCAGGAACTCAAAGAGCAATATGAAAATCGGGAAATTCCTCGACCGCCCCATTGGGGAGGCTTTCGAGTCATTCCTACAACAATTGAGTTTTGGCAGGGGCGTCCGAGTCGCCTGCACGATCGCTTGCACTATCGACGAGGTGACGATGGCAACTGGGTAATTGAGCGATTATCACCTTAAGAAAGAATACTTTCAGAAAGCCCATAAAAACAGGCAAACCCTATCTTTATAAGCAATACGTGGGGTTGATTTTTGTGTATTTCTTCTTTCTTCCGAAGCTGACCGAGTTGGTAAATGCCTGTCGTGTCTATTCCTCTTGGATGAAGCCTTTACTCAAAATTCTATCTAGAGCTGTAGGGAATTATTCTTAACTTGCCTCATGATTGGGTGGAAACAAAAACACTAACTTGTGCTGTTGTCGGTCAGCGGTAAATACTCAATTTCTAAACTTGTTGTTGGAAATTTATTGAAGAAAAAAGTGTTTTTGGAACAGTGCAAGTTTTCCTCATGAGTGCGTCATAACAAGACATCCTGTAACGGAGGGAGAACAGGAAATTGATGAATACAATACCCCCACAGCGTCAAAGATTTTTACGCCCAATGGCGCTGCTGCTTTCAGCGTTACTAATGGTTCCGTTTTTGAATGCTTGCGGAGAATCGCAGACTAGCACTCCGCTACCACCTGTTGACGATACGCGGGGTGGAACAGTGACTAATGCTCCCCCCACAAACCAACCTCAGCCGCAAGCGAAGAAAGGATTATCAACGGGTCAGAAAGTAGCAATCACTTTGGCGGGAGCGGCGGCACTTTACTATCTTTACAACAAGAATAAGAACAAGCAACAGCAGGGGGCGCAGGGGAAATACTACCTTTCTAAGAACGGTCGCGTTTACTACCGGGATGCCCAGAATCGCCCTCACTGGGTAACGCCGCCACCGGGAGGAATTCAAGTTTCGGAGGAGGAAGCGCGACAGTACCGTGAATTCCAGGGCTATAACAACAGACCCACAGGGCGCGACCTGAGGGGACTGGCTGAAGCTGATGCCCCGGTTCCGGTTCCAGCACAGTAAGCGCTGCTATCTCTGGGTTGCAGATATGCGATCGCCCGACCAGCCATAAAAGCGCCAAGATCCACAACGGCAATGAGGAATCAATCTGTACCCTCTACATAGCCGTTTCACATAGCAATTGAAAAAGGAGACAAATCATGGTAGATGGGTTTATCAGAAAGATGCAGGATGCCTTGCTTGGTAACGACCAAGACGCGAGCAACTACGACGATCGGGAAGTCCGCCCCGCAAGTGAAGATCCGTTTGGCGATCCCGGAGAATATGGGCAGTATGGCGATGTCCGTCCCGCTAGCGAAGACCCCTACGGCGATCCGGGAGCATATGGGCAGTATGGCGATGTTCGCCCTGCCAGTGAAGATCCCTTTGGCGATCCGGGAGAATATGGGCAGTATGGCGATGTTCGTCCCGCGAGTGAAGATCCCTACGGCGATCCAGCAGACTACCAAGGGCAGTTCGGACAAAGGCAGTTTGGAGATGTCCGTCCTGCAAGCGAAGATCCCTACGGCGATCCAGCAGACTACCAAGGGCAGTTCGGAGATGTTCACCCCGCTAGCGAAGATCCTTACGGCGATCCGGCAGACCAGGAAAGTAGCGGCTGGTAAGCTAAAGCTGTTAGCAACTAGAAGTTGTACACAATCGTAAAAAAGCAAGTAAAAAGGCAGTAACGGAATTCGTTACTGCCTTTTCACTAAATGTAGGGAGTTGAAAAAAAACAGACCTTACCGTGTTTAGCTCAAGGGAGAATTGTCATAATTTGCTAACAGATCGGCTGGGTGATCGTAGATAGCGATCGCACCCTTGAGTTGATTATCGTCAAAGCCACCAGAACGCACCGCAATTACACCCACACCAGCTTTATTTGCAGATTCAATATCGTAGGGAGTATCGGCAATCATCACTACTTGATTGGGTTCCATTTGCATCTTCTTCAATGCTGCTTCCACGATGTCTGGTGCTGGTTTAGAGGCATCGGCATCGCTAGAAGTTGTCGCTTCATCCAGTAGATCGTCAACTTGTGCGGCTTTCAGCAACGGGGAGAGTTCTTGACTTGATGCAGAGGTAGCGATAATCAGCTTTAATCCAGCCTCCTGCATTTTCAAGATCAGGTCTCTTGCGCCGTCTGTAGGAGACAGTGTTGGTGCAAAGCGGTTGACCATTAGTTCTCGACGCTTCTGAGAAACGGCTTTCCCATCTCCGTCTTCGTCATTTAATTCCGGCACCATTGCTGGGATGACGTGATCGCCACCCATCCCAATCAGCGGTCGAACTTTATCGAAGGGTACCTCATAACCATACGTTGCAAATCCCTCAACCCAAGCTTGGGCATGGGCATCATTGCTCAGAACCAGGGTACCATCGATATCTAAAATTACGCCTTGCACTGTCATGGTTGTATTACCTTTGGATTTTGGTTGTATTTGTCCCCCTTTTTAAAGCGGGATTTTCTCTGCTTTGATTCTCGTTTCGCTCCTTTCAGCCCCTGAATCGGGGCGAAGAAAAAACGCGATCGCTAATTTGAGGCTACCGCTGGCAGCACTTCCGGGTCATCATCCAACGAGAGGAGGAATTGAATGATATCGGTCTGATCTTGGGAAGTGAAACCTGCCTCGGTGTCTACCCAATAAGCGTGTCCGCTGCCGTCTACATTCGACTGTTGTAAGTCAGAATTTGCCCGGTTAACGGCTACCGTTGTTTCACGCAGGTTGCGATCCAGCAGCACTCGCAAACTTGCGCTGGGATCGGGCTGGATATTGTTAAGCAACGTACCTGCCATGCCTAGTTGATTGGGATCGGCGACTTTAAAGCCGTCTTTATCTCGCTTCAGTGCTTCGGAACTAGCTGCCACACCGCCATCATGGAGATAAGGTGCGGTTACGGCAAGTCCAATTAAGCTAGGCACTTTGTAACCACCGGCTGGGTTGCTGATGGCAAAGGCTAATTCTAGCGATCGCTGTGGAGTGATATCGGTCGGTACTGATAGCACCGGCGGATCGGGCGGCAGGGGGACTGGGACGTTACTGGGATAGGTTTGGGGTGCTATCAAGATGCGGGCAAAGGGTGCCTGCGCCGGACCCCGTGAGGGCTGAGTTCCAATCTCATCGGCTGCGATTACTTCATGGTTGGTGAAGTAGCGTCCGCTATGACACTCAACGCAACCAGCTTTTGAGAAGATTGCTGCACCCCGCTTCAGGGTGTCTGTGCTAGCAGTTTGAACGGGTGGCGGTGCCAAGCTATTTTGAAATGCGGATATTCCATTAAGTTGTTCGCCGACCGGGAATCTTGGTGAGTTTGCCATCAACCCATCCAAAATAAAAGGCGAACCTTTCGGGTATCCAGGCATCTTAATTACCTGGTTCATTCCCGGTTCCCCTGGTGTAGGATCGATTTTTTCAAAGAATTCTGATGGTTTTGCCCCTTCTGGCAACCGAAAAGCTTGATTGGCTGAATTTTGAAAAATAATTCCCAAATAAGTTTCTTTGTCAATATTTAGTAACGCTTGGCTGGAATCAGCCCCGGTTGTGGCGTCGGAATTGGTGCCGTGAACGTTGCTGTTGAGGGTAGTCAGTCCGTGAAACCAGCCAATGGCAGCGTTTCCACTCCAGCCGTAGGGCCAAGCTTTGTGGGTATAGGAGGAAGGATTTTGGGAAGGATTGTTGACCATGTTGCCGGTAGAATCAAAGTTCCCCGGAGGCCAACTGAGCAAATCGGCATCGACGGCATCTTCTACGGCTTTGGCATCTGGGAGACGGGCGATTTCCCCATCAGCGTTGATGTAAGTGCGATCGCCTAAGGGAAGTTTAGTGGGATTCACACCCGTCTGGCGAAACATGGCGGCGGAGTTCGTAGCCATCGCCAAGACTAAGCCGGGATCGACATCGTTGTTCGGCGCACCTTCGATAACGCGCCCACTTCTGCTATCGATTGCTGCATGACACAAGGCGCAGGTGATGCCGACTCGAACCTTACCCTTCTCAATGCTGGTACGCATTCCTAGGGGCAGAATTGAACCCGCAGGCACGTCCATGCCGGTGTTCAGCAAGGTTCCGGCGGTAAAAGTTCTGCCGCCGATGGTGACATCTTTATCGATGGGAATCTGGAGGTTGGTGGTATGTTTCCCTCCCAGCCGCGCGATCGCTTTCGTCATCGTTACCAGGTTGATTGGCCCATTCAGCGCCCCGACAACATCGGTCTGAAAGACCTGATCTTTAAAAGTTTCTGAGTAAAAAGCTTTGCGTCCCAGGTTAACTAAGTCCTCAGTAACCGCAACAGCCCCATTCTCCGGTGAAAGTTGCTTGCGCCCTTCCTCCGTTTGCAGCAGACTTTGGGCTTCGTCTTTGGCGATCGCGTATCCCAACACATCATAGGAACCGATCTCCTGCGGTGCAGGCTTCGTAAGGGGTGTAAAGGTGTTGTAGAGGCTGGGTGTTGCGGGAATCGCTAGCTCAATTTGAAAAGCCAAAAAGCTGATGACAACGAGAACTAAAGCTAGCAGGAAAAATGGGCGCGGTACCTTCGGCAACACCTTCATCGAACGCACGATGCCTCGCAAATCTATCAATTACCTCCGCTACTTTAAAGGGACAAACGCCGTCTCTCGTCTGTCTGGAGGCTGAACCGACTGAGTGTATATTTTTACACTCAAGAAAGCAGAGGTTTTTCAACACAATTAGCACAATCGCGATCGCGTGTTGTTGATACAGTACATTCCCAGGATGATTTTGTCAGCAGTGGAAAGCCCCTCCTTGCCGCAGTTCGTGGGCTTTCCACTGCTGCTGTCACAATTTTTGACAGCGGCAGGAAGGTTACAAATAGACCTGATTCCTAAAATTTTACTGCTCCCGCAATCTACGATTAAATTGAATTTCTAAAAAGTCTCAATAACCCAATAATCACCACTTTAGCGGTTTATTCGCTATCTAAAACTGTAGTCCTAGCATTGCTTCTGCCATCAGGTAGATACACTCTTTTAAGCAAATTGCCTAGATTGAGCAGTGATAGGGCAATAGGAGAAGTAGCGTGACCCCAGATAAAGCTGGATTGGGAGAACAAACGCTTAACAAGCTAGCAGAAATGGCGCTGGCAAGCCAACTGGGAATAGTAGAAGAATTAAAAGTTCAGATCAAGACGGATCTAAGCAAACTTTCCCGTGGTGAAGTTGATTTTATCGCTATTAATATCAATGGTCTAATTATACAAAAGTTTTTGCCCTCGGAAGAATTACAAATAGAAATTAATCGGATTAGTGTCAAACCTCGTCTTGCCCTAATCGGCAAAATCAAATTAACCAAGCCTTCTCAAGGAACACTTCGCGTTGTTATCAGTGAAGAGAATCTTACCCATGCCTTCAATTCTGAATCTTTTCAGAAACATCTGCACCAAAGCAAAATTTTTATTGAGAATAGAAAACTATCAATTCATATCCAAAAAGTAAACTTTTCTCTACTAGCAGACGGCAATATAGCTTTGAAGTCCGAGCTAATTCTGGATAAAACTGGACAAGTTCAGCAACTTGCCTTCACAGCTACACCTCGTATCGGAGCTAATGGGCAAGAAATTGTCCTCCAAGATGTGAATTATTTAGAGGGAAAGGAACTCCCACCACAACTAACAGATGTTTTGGTCGCACAAGTGAGCGAAGTTTTAAGCCTGCGTGACTTTGACAAAAAAGGGATGTCACGGCAATTTCAGCAGATTGATGTAGTGGCAGGTAAGTTAACTTTGCAAGCCACCATTAATATTGAGCAGATTCCTTCCTCTTAAGCTGACATTACACAAGTTTGAGTAAATTTTTGTTTACAAATAATTTTAGTGTTTAAAGTTACAATTTAACTTAACAGGACTACCATTCTTTAGCTAGAAGTAGAAGTGAATTAGTAGCAGGTACTTTAGTTACTAACAGGCTAACAACCGATTATTTCTCTGAATTTTTTAATACCCGAAGCCAATAGGTCTATTTTATCCGGTTCTGCGCTCCTGTTATTGATTTTGGTTTAGAAGCTCCCAGTCTTATGATTTTAATCTCCTAAGTAGCATCATCAGTTAACCGACTGGTTGCTCTTGAGGCTTACTTATGTTGATTACTTTTTGTATTTTTCCCTGACTGGATAACGCTGACCTAAAACCAAAACCCTCAGTAGAGATACCAGGAAGTTGTCTTTGCTTACAAGGCTTAAAAAAAGTGCGTTCATACCGTGGGTTTCCTAAAAAAAAGCAGGATTGCTTGCTAATAAGTAAGATTACCTCCGCTTTATGAGGATAGGGTCTGAGCCTTATGCGTGGCGTGCTTGCAGGAGCTTTAAATAGACCGCTTCATTATTAAAACTCTATCTAAGCCGACCCATGACTCACTTTGGTGTAATTTGCCCGCCTTTTTCAGGTCATTTGAACCCCTTGGCAGCGTTGGGACGAGAATTGCAACAACGCGGTCATCGCGTCACTTTCCTGCAAATACCGGATCTAGAGGCATCTGTACGCTCAGAAGGGCTAAACTTTTATCCGATTGGGCAGGGGATTTATCGACCCGGATTTCTTGCGGAGTCCTTCGCGCAACTCGCTCAATTGAGCCGTCTAGAGTCACTCCGTTATTCAGTCACCTTGTGCCAACAGGTGAGTGAAATGTTCTGCCAAGATGCCCCCGATGCCATTCAAGCGGCGGGGATTGAAGCACTGCTGGTGGATCAGCTTGAACCAGCGGGTGAAGTTGTAGCTGAATCCCTCAATATCCCTTTTATTACTGTGTGCTGCGCCCAAGCTATCCGCCGACAGGCAGATGTTCCCCCCTTTTTTATGGGCTGGAGCTACCAGAATACCTGGTGGGCGCGTCTTCGCAATCTAGCTGCTTATTACCTATTAGATCGCAATAGCAAGCCGATTCAGAAAGCTCTAAATGAGTATCGCGCAGCGTGGAAGTTGCCCCTGAAACAAGGCTTCAGTCTCTCCTGTTCTCGACTTGCCCAAATCAGCCAACAGCCTGCTGCTTTTGATTTTCCCTGCGCCAACCTGCCAGAAAACTTCTATTACACTGGGCCATTCCGTAATGCGTCACCGCGAACAATTCCCTTTCCCCATGAACGGTTGACCGGACAGCCCCTAATTTACGCTTCGCTGGGGACTGTGCAGAGTACCAAACAGGAAATTTTCTCCTGCATTGCAGAAGCTTGCGTTGGACTGGATGTTCAACTGGTTCTCTCTTATGGAGGTGGGATGAATGTAGAAGCGGTTGAAAGGATGCCCGGTTCGCCGCTGGTTGTAGAGTATGCCCCTCAGATGGAATTGATTTCTAAAGCAAGGTTAACCATCACGCACGGGGGACTGAACACAGTACTCGATTCGCTCAGCCACGGGGTTCCTTTAGTTGCTATCCCCATCACCTATGAACAACCGGGGACTGGAGCGCGAATCCAATGGACAGGTACGGGTGAGGTGGTTCCTTCAGACGGTCTGAGCATTTCTAAGTTGCGAGGCGCGATTCAACGAGTGCTTACGGAGGATTCTTACTCAAATAATGCATTTCGGCTCCAACAGGCTATCCGTCAATCAGGCGGCGTGAAGCGAGCTGCTGATGTTGTTGAGCAGGCTGTAGGGTTCAAGCATCCAGCTCTGTCGAAATTAACGTCCAATGTATCTAGTGTATCTAGGAGTGTTGCGTGAACTCTATCAAGTGAATTATCAAGTGAATTGTCCGCCGCGACTCTGCTTCGGTGATGGTTGGCTAATCCTCTAATGAAAAAACAGGATAGAACGCCAGCGTTCTATCCTGTTAGCAAAATAAAACTCTATACATCAACTGAAGTGATGATGAGAGTTTTTTGAGGTGATTTTATTTAGGTCGTAACTTCGGCAGCTTTTGCTGCCACGTCGAAAACGATGTTGTAGCTTTCGGTTGAACCCAAGCGTTGGAGGACTCGCTGATGGGCTTCTGCGTCACAGCGGCGGCGAAAACGAGCAACAACCGAGGATTGCAACTTGGGTACGCGACGCATTAGGCACCAAGGGTGAAGCTGGTTAAAGTAGGTCATAAAATTTTCCCGATGATACCTAGGGTTTTTTGATGAATGTGCTTTGAAGGATGGCGATAAGGGTGTGGCGATCGCTATCGTTCTTTTGCGAGTGCAGTCCCCATCTATTGATAGGGTTGCGCTGAAATGCCAGCTAGTATTGGTGTTTTATCTGTAACCCAGACAGTCCAGATGGGCTATTTATGGAGGAAAGCAGGTGCGATCGCCCCTTTGGTTCAGTGCTGCTTTGATGGCAGCAATTCCCGGTGCTACTCGCAGTGCTTCTGTTGCTTTGGATTTGTTCATAGATATTTGATTGGGTAGATGGGTACAGGCGTGCGAGCCTTGTCGCTAGCACAAACAGCACTCATCCAGCTTAATTTCCGGCAGCTATGAGCAGGAAATACTACTTTGTTGGGGGATTACTGGAAGGTTAAAAATTGAACCCTCTTTATAGATTGTAACATAAAATGATTCAAGTTACTAACTTGAAACGAATAGTCGCAAAGTAGGGCATGATAGCTTAGTTTTAGGCACTAAAGGCGATTACTAGCGGTTTTACCTGTAATAAGGAAGAGAGAGTCGTTGAGACGAAGGTTTACGGATGAAGGGCTGCGGCAGATGGGCAACTTCTTACGAGCCTGTCGGGAAGCGAAAGGCTTGAGTGTCCACAAGTTGAGCGAACACACGAAGGAGTATGAGGCTCGCTTCTATGAAGGGTTGGGAGAGCCATTGCCTAAAGTTCTTGGGGTGAGCATTGCAGCCATTTCAAGAATTGAGAATGGAAACTTAAATAAACCAGCACCTGATATTTTGTGGATACTCTTAGATGTTCTCAAACCCGAACACCCGACTGAGAATCGTATTCTGACGCTGGAAGATTTGCTGCTGATTGGTACGGAAGCTTGGAACCCAAACATCGGAGACTGAACGTGTCAGTTACTTCTTCGCTCTGGGCTAGTTTTAACCAGAAAGCGAAAGTGAACAAGAGTTTGGGCGATTTGCCTAACTTGTTGATAAGGTAGCGATCTCACTCAGAAGAAAATTAGGCGATCGCCTTTTAGTGGTGAAGGGGAGAATGCGATCGCTTCCTGACCGATGCAATAAAAAAGGGCGCGATCGCAACTGGTGGTATAGATAAAGTTTCATGGCATAATCACTACACGTTGTTGAGAAACAAGGAATTTGGAAGTTGAAAGGCCGAATTGTATAGCTACTAAAAACAGAGCTAGGGACACAAATATATGACCTCTGTTTCAGAGCAAGCGCAAGACGAAGAGTACATCAAAATTGTTATAGATCCAATTTCTGCTTGTAAAAATTACATACCAAAATTTGGAGGTAGTGCAGGACTAACATTATCTGAATTTCAAAGCTTATACCAAGCTGATCCCTTCTACTCATGGTTAGGCTTAGATTCTCCTCTAATGTTCACTGCTCATAAAGCCGCTGGTGGCATGACATCAGTGTACCGACAAGTTGGGATAGGTTGTCAAAGACTGATTCAACGCATTATTATGGATAGCCTTAATCTGACAGCAGAGCAATCAATCTGGTCTTATGAAATTAAAAAAATAGAGGGGAAGACACAAACTTTATCTCTCGACTGCTGCATCCCAATAGCTGAAACGAAACTTGACCGCCGTCCAATAGTTACTAACTGGGTTCAAAATGCCTGTAGAGCAGTCAACATATCAGAAGATATGATACCAGTTTTCAAAGGAGCTGTTTTTGAAATCCGACAAGGGTATAAAAGTAAAGACTCAAAGCGCCAGAATGCTGATATTGCAAATGCAGCAGCAGCTTACTCTGAAGGATATTTGCCAGTAATATTACTTTTTTCAAACCAGATAGATAGTAGCGTTGCCGATCGTTATATTAAATCACGCTGGTTAATACTTCGAGGTACAACTAATGGTTCAACAACTAGCTCTACATACGAGTTTTGTCGCCAAGTGCTAGGTTACGACTTAGCAAATTTCTTCCAACGCCATTCCGCTAGGTTGAAGCAAGAGGTAGAATCAGTTCTAACCGCTTTATTGCAATAAACTGAATGATTTCTCAAAGGGCTGATTTGACTTTCAAAGACAATCTTAAGCAAGGGCGACACGGTTGGATACGTTTGACTCCAGCCTATTCAGTCAAGGTAGTTCAAAATGTCCTCGAATATGTTGGAAAACCACAACTTGTCCTCGATCCTTTTTCTGGTAGTGGAACAACAGGGTTAGTCTGTGCTGAGAGGGGAGTTAATTGCAATCTGATAGAAATTAACCCATTTTTAGCTTGGCTATCACAATCAAAAGTACATCATTACAGTCCATGTGAATTAAACGCAGCTATTGAAATAGCTGGTGCTGTAGCGGAACAAGCATCCCAAAATGAGCAATTTGATAATCTCTGGATTCCACCGCTTAATTACATTGAACGTTGGTGGTCGCCAGAAAGGTTAAAGATACTAGCAAGTCTTTTTCAGGCGATACAAAGCCAGAGGAAGAATGGAAAAGATAGTTTGGCTTTAAATCTAGCGCTTATTGCTTTTTGTAGAACAACAATAGAGTGGTCGAACGCTGCTTTTAATCATCAATCTATGTCTTTCAAAAAAGAAAAAATAAGCTTTAATAAATTAAATGAAAAACACTTAATTATTAATGATTTTGTAAGCTACTGTGAGCAGACTATTAATTCTGCAAAGCAACATCTTTTAGGAAGTGTTTCTGTACAAAATAGTGACTCTCGTTACATTCACATAAACGATTGTAGGAAGTATGATTGCGTAATTACCTCACCTCCCTATCCAAACCGGATGAGTTATATACGTGAAGTAAGACCTTATATGTATTGGCTAGGTTTCCTTAATAATGCGCGTGAGGCAGGCGATTTAGATTGGCAAGCAATTGGCGGAACTTGGGGAATAGCAACTAGCCGTTTAGCCCAATGGGAACCTGGAAATACACAAATTAAAAATGAAAACTTCAAAGGTATAATTCAAGAGATTAATAAGCAAAGCCCTATCCTGGCAAACTACGTTCATAAATATTTTGTCGATATAGTAACCCACATAGATAGCCTAAGCTATGTTCTTGTTAAAGGGGCAAAAATTTTCTATATTGTTGGCAATTCTAAGTTTTACGATACACTTGTTCCAGTAGAAGAGATTTATATGAGCATAATGAGGCAATGCGGTTTTAAAAACGTGCAAAGTGAAGTAATAAGAAAAAGAAATTCAAAAAAAGAATTATATGAATTTTTAGTGACAGCAGAATGGTAAGTTTGAAGAGTGCAAGTCGTTAATACTGGGAGCGATCGCATCCTCTGCAAAAATCTAAATCTGCCAAAATTGGCAGGATGCGATCGCATCCTTTTAGATGCAATAAAAAAGGGCGCGATCGCACCCACGAAAACAATTATTAAAAAACTTTAGAATCTTGAGCCGCAGATAGATTCCACAACCGCTACAGGCTCATTTCGATGTTGCTCTCGGCAAATTAAATTCTTAGCCAAACGTTGCTCAGCATAGGCTCGGTGAGTAAACCAGCCGATCGGCGTACCAGCGATCGCGCCGATCAGCAGACCCGTTAGCAGACTATAAACCAGATGCTTTCGAGTAATCCTATTCTCTTTCATTTATAGCAATCGCCAAGGTAATTAGGACGACAAGCATAAGACATGCTCGATTGCATCTCGCAAACAATTAAACTGGTCGAGTTGTTTGCGGATGCGGCTCTTGAGCCAAGACCA